>NZ_JQKG01000009.1 GCF_000745915.1 Deinococcus misasensis DSM 22328 | reverse complement strand
ATGAAGCGCAAGAGGAAACGAGCTGCGTTGAGTGATGAGTTTCGCTCCACCCTCCTGATGCTTCTCCTTCAGCCTTAACGTGCGTCACCCCTGCCCAATTGTCCCTCCAGTCACACCCGACCTTCCCACCTCTGGTACACTGTTTTATTGTGCTTGATGCACGGAGGTTACACAGATGAACAAGGGCCGTGTGCTTTGCGCCATGTCTGGAGGCGTGGATTCCAGCGTGAGTGCAGCACTTCTCAAAGAACAGGGTTACAGCGTCATTGGCGCCATGATGCGCTTCTGGCCGGACCACAAGCGTGTGGACACCTTTGACACCTGCTGCTCACCAGATGCTGCTTACGAAGCGCGCCGGGTGGCCGATCAGGTGGGGGTGCCGTTTTACCTTCTGGATTACCGCAAGGAATTCGAGGAAAACATCATGCGTCCTTTTGTGGAGGAATACGCTGCCGGGCGCACACCCAACCCCTGTGTCAACTGCAACACCAAAGTCAAATTCGATGCCCTGATCAAAAAAGCCCGCATGCTGGGTTGTGAATATGTGGCCACCGGACATTACGTCAAACGGGTGGACCGTGAAGATGGCACCGTGGAGTTCCACCGCGGCGATGACCCTCGCAAAGACCAGACCTACTTCCTGTGGGGCACCCCCAGAGACGCCCTGAAGCACATCCTCTTTCCGGTCGGGGAGATGGAGAAGCCCAAGGTGCGGGAAATTGCAGAGCAGCATGGCCTCCTCACCGCCAAAAAGCCCGAGTCCCAGAACATCTGCTTTGTGCCTTCCACCATTCAGGAGTACCTGACGGATTTCATTCCACAGGTGCAGGGTTACATGGTGGACATCCACACCGGAGAGATTGTCGGTGAGCACCTCGGGACGCAGTATTACACCATCGGTCAGAAGAAGGGCCTTCACCTTTACAAGTCCAATGTGGTGCGTTATGTGGTGCACATTGACCCCGAGACCAAAATCGTGTGGGTCGGCAACCACGAGGATTGCCACTGGACCACTCTGGGTGCCAGTCAGGTGAATTACCTGCTGGATGTGCAGGATTTGCCCGAGAACCTGGAAGTGCAGGTGCGTTACCGCAGCATGCCTGTAAAGGCCAAACTGCTGCATGCAGATGAAAATGGTTTCCAGCTTGAGTTCCTTGAGCCCCAGTTTGCTGTGGCTCCCGGCCAGAGTGTGGTGCTGTACGATGGAAGCCGTTTGCTGGGAGGCGGAATCATCAATTCCAGAACCCTGCCAACCCCTGAAGTGAAGTACCCCAAACCCAAAAAACCCAAACGCAAGAAAAAGCCGCAACCTCAAATTGAGCAGGCCTGATTTTTGAGGACCAGAACACACTCCTTTGCGGAGTGTGTTTTTTGGTTCAGATGGCGGACCCGTTTGCCCTTACCCTGAAATTCATGGATGTGGATTTGAAAGGCCGGGCGGGTTGGATTTTGCTGGGCCTGATGACAATTCTGGGCCTGTATTTCTGGAGCAAACGGCCTCCCAAACGCAGCCCCCTTCAACTTGCCGATGAGGGGCATGGCCCGTTGATCTACCGCAAATACTGGCTTGATTTCCAGAGTCAGGACCGTGATGCCAGAGACATCTTTGAGGCCATCAAGCAGGATGTGCCCGCTTTTTGTCCGAGTTTGCTGGCGGACTTCAAAAAAATCCGGGGCAAAGAGCAGGTCCTCAAAGTGGGCGATGAGTACGACATCCGCATTTTTGGTCCGTGGAATGGGCGGGTGCGGGTGGTGGAGGTGCAGGAAACCTCATTCACTCTGGCGACCCTGAGGCCCCATCCAGAGGCGGGCCAGATTGTGTTTGAACTGGAGAAGCTCGATGAAGCTTTCCGGTTTTCCATTTCTTCTCAGGCCCGTTCCAGAGATGCTCTGGTGCACCTCGCTTACAGTTTTCTGGGGGGCAACAAAGTTCAGGAGAAGGCGTGGCAAACCTTCTGTGAGCGTGTCGCAGAAGAGGGGGGAGGGGAGACCCTCGGAACATTTCAATCTGAGACCATCGAAGTGCCGTCCAGTCCGGTCAAGGCTGGTGAGGTGGCATGAAAAACCGTCCGCTCTGGGAGATGTACCGGGACCGTCTGGAAAAACTGCCTTCCTTGCAGTTCAACTACGACCCTGAGAAAGTCGAGGCATACAACCAGAGCACCGGTTGGCGTGTGGACTTCCATGAAGTGGAGTTGCCTTCAGAGAACCCCGGCCCACCTGAAGAAGGGGGGGCATTTCAGGTGGCCAAGGGCATCGTTCAGGATTACCGGTTTCCACCTCCTCATCTGATTCAGGGGATTTTTTATCCGGATCGGCCTCTGGCAGAAAGGTACATGCTGCTCAAGGCGCACTTTCTGGGCTTCACCTTCTTTTTTGGGGTTCGGATTGGTGGCTTGATTGACACCATCACCGAGACCCAAGAAGGGCGTGAGCAGGTGTGGGGATACCATTACCGCACGTTGCAAGGCCATTTCGAAAAAGGCCAGATTGATTTTCTGGTGGTGAAAAACCTGGACACGGGCAAGGTGTATTTTCGGATTCAGGCGTATTCCAGACCTGACAAAATCGAGAACTTTTTTTACCGCATTGGATTCTGGCTGTTTGGCCGTCCATTGCAGTTGTATTTTGCCAGAGCCTCCAAGAAACGGATGGTTCAACTGGTTCAGGCCGAGTTGCAGGGCAAGCGGGCACCTGCAAGCCCTCCTGTGGAACCTGTTTCACGCAACCCTGAGGCCCGTGAAGCCCTGCAAAAAGTCAAAGAACAGGAGTCCTGACGTGATAGGATACAGCATGGCAATTCGATATTTACAGAATGCATGGCAGCATTTAGACCACCATGCCCGCCCTTACGAGAGGGTTGCCTTTCAACATGCGTTTCAGCATGCTTCCATGGATCCCGTTTTGGAAGCGCTTCAAAATCACCAGAACGAAGACGGAGGCTTTCAAGCCCTGTTTGAACCCGATTGCCGGGCCACTCACTCTTCAGCCCTCGCCACCAGCATGGCCCTGCGTGAAGCCCGAAGGCTCGGGCTACCCGCCACCGAACCGATGGTGCAATTCGCCATCAAATACCTGCTGGACACCTTGCAGGAAGACACCCTGACCTGGCCCATCGTGCCCCCAGAGGTCCAGCAATTTGACCATGCGCCTTGGTGGGACAACGCCGATGGCACCCTGCTGGAGCGTTTCTCTGGATGCAAACTGAACCCCAGAGCGGATTTGCTCGGGTCCATGTGGGCTTATGCAGAACTTTTGCCTGAAGACCTGCTGGTTCAACTGACCGAAGGTGTTTTGCAAGACGCCCGAGAAGCCACCGAAATGCACGACCTGATCTGCCTTTCGCACCTTTTGGGCACCGAAGAACTGCCAGAGGAGCACCGTGAACCTTTGCTGGAGGTGTTCAGATCACGCATCATCCAGACCATCCCTGCTACCCGTGAAGCCATGCAGGGCTATGTCTTGCTGCCTTTGCAGATTGCTCCAACGCCAGAGCATCCTCTGGCCTTCGATCTGGAAGAGGCTGTGCAGGTGCAACTCGAAATGCTGCTGGAAACCCAAAAACCCCAGGGCCACTGGGAAGCCAGTTGGTCCTGGGGCAATCTGTCGGCAGATCAGGATTGGAAAAGCATCCTGACGTTTCAGAATGTGTCAGCCTTGCAGGCCTGGGGTTTGTGATTCGCTGCTGACCGGATCGGCCTTTTTGAATTTGGTGGCTTCCAGATAGGCGTGGTAATTCAGGTATTTCAGCCATCCGGCAGCAGTGAGGGCACCCAGCTGGTTGTGCTCCACTTTCTGCTCTTTGCCGTTGGCCAGAGCCTCCTGACCTTCACGCAGGGTTTCTTTGCGCACTTCTGCAAACTGGTTCATCAGGTCTTCCCAGGTGGCATCGTCGGAAGGATAATACTCGTGGGAGGAGTCCATCTGGAAGTCCTGACCGTTGAACACCTTCAGGCGGTGGGTGCCCCAGCGTTCAATGGCAATGATGTGCCCGAGTTGCTTGCGGTTCTCGGGGGTGTCGGGCAGGTCGCGGAATTTGCGGGCAAGTTGCACCTGTGTGTCTTCAAGGGCTTTCAAGAGTTGTGAAGGGTTTTGTTTGCGGGCTGGAAAGTCCAGCACACCGTTGGCAATCACGTGGGTGAGGTTTTTGTCTCTGAGGTACCATGCGAGGCCCCCGAGTGCTGCAAGTCCAATGACATGTCTGGCTTTGATTCCCATAACTTTCAGCATAAGAAATTCCAGATGTGAAAGCAGGGACAATTTTCACAAATCACTGTTCCAGATTTTGAACTTTGAGCGGGTCACTGAATTTGAGGCCAAAACCTGTTTGATGTCATCCCATGTGAATGTCCCCCACGCTTGCCGCAGCATGGGGGAAGAGGAAAGGGAGGAGAGGACGATGGAGCCTTGCCGTGCTCCGTGGTTAAACCGTTAAAGTCACCTTCTTCAGGTGGGGAGGATTGTCAGGATTGAGGTTGCGTGCCAGAGCCACATGCCCGCTGAACAGGTAGAACGGAAGGATGTTCACCAGAGGGTCCAGCAAAGGATGCGCTGACGCAGGGGTGATGATCTGGGTGGCCCGTTTCAGGTCGCTGGAAGCCCCGATGGTCAGCAAGTCTGCCCCTCTGGCTTCCAGATCCTGATAGGCTTGCTCGTTCAGGGGATGGGTGACATCGCGGGTCTGGTAGGCCAGAATCGGAAACCCTTGCTCAATGATGCGGGTGGGTCCGTGGCTGAATTCGGCGGTGGAATAAGCCTCTGCGTGGATTCCGGTGGTTTCTTTGAGTTTCAGTGCGGATTCATGGGCAATCCCGAAATGGGGTCCACGGGCCAGAATCACCATGCTGGAAGCGTAGCGGTAACGGTCTGCGGTGAGCCTCAGGGTGTCTTCGAGGTGCAAAGCCTGTTCTTGCACCTCTGGAAGGGCATGAAGGGCTTCTTTGAGGTCTGCATCACCCTCAGCGAGCAGGTGCAGGAAAGCAGCGGCACTGGCCACAAAGCTCTTGGTGGCTGCCACAGCACGCTCGGGGCCTGCCTGCATGGGCAGCAGGAACTCTGCGGTTTTGGCCAGAGGGGAATCCACATTGTTGGTGATCGCCAGGGTGATGGCTCCCCCCTCGCGGGCAGACCGCACCGATTCCACCACATCTGGAGAGGCCCCGGACTGGGAAATCGCAATCACCAGACCCCGTTGCAGGTTCAGGGTGCGCTTGTACACACTGCTGACGCTGGGGGCAAAGCTGGCCACCGGAATCCCGAGGGTCAGTTCGATGGCGTACTTCAGGTACAGGCTGGCGTGGTCGCTGGACCCTCTGGCAATGGTGACCGCGAACAAGGGCTGCCGTTCCTGAATCACCTGCCAGAGCTGTTCCACACGGGACTGGTTTTGTTCCAGCAGGCGACGGATCACCTGTGGGGCTTCTCGGGTTTCCTGTAGCATGAGGGGATCACTCATGGATGCTCCTTCCACCAACAATGGTGTCGATGACATTGAGGTTGTCGTCCAGAACGACGAAATCTGCGCGTTTGCCGGATTGAATGCTGCCCCGGTCCTTCAGGCCCAGATAGGTTGCAGGCACAGCACTGAGCATGCTGGAAGCTTCTTCCAGAGGCACGCCCAGCCCGACGGCATTTCTGAGGGCCTGATCGAGGGTCAGCAAACTGCCTGCGATGGTGCCATCGGACAGGCTGGCTTTGTTGTTTTTGACGTAAACGGTCTGTCCACCCAGACTGCTTTCGCCGTCTCCCAGTCCAGCAGCCCGCATGGCATCGGTGATCAGCATCAACTTGCCGGGCTTGAGTTGCCTTGCCAGTTCAAAACTGCCTGCATGCACGTGGTGCAGGTCCAGAATCAGTTCTGCATACACGTTTTTGCTGATGAGCACAGCACCGGGAATGCTGGGATCGCGCCCGGTCAATCCGCCCATGGCATTGAACAGGTGTGTGGCGGCCACCGTTCCACCCAGAGCTTCAGCCGTTTGAATGAACCTCATCACCTGATCAAAGGTGGCTCTGGTGTGCCCGATGCTGATCCGCACTCCGGCCTCAATCAGTCTGGGCAGGCTTTCGGTGACCCCTGCAATTTCTGGGGCAACTGTGGTCAGCCGGATGATGTCCAGTGTCAGGATCTCCTCCAGCAACTCTGGGGTGGGGGAGATGGCAAACGGAGGTTGTGCCCCGAGCCGTCCAGAACTGATGAAGGGGCCTTCGAGGTGCACGCCGGGCAAGTCTGCCCCATGCCGGATGCTCTGGGCTTCCTTGGCGGCTTTCAAGGCGTCCACGATGTTTTCCCAAGGATTGGTGATGGTGGTTGCCAGCACGGAAGTGGTGCCGTGCTCTGCATGGAACATCCGCAATTTTTGAAGGCCTTCCAGTCCATCCATGGTGTCTCCACCGGCTCCACCGTGGTTGTGGGTGTCGATGAAGCCGGGCAAGATGAAGTGCTTCCCCTGACGGGTGGGTCGCAATTCTTCAATGCGGTCCGAAAAGGAAATGCTGGCGTTCTGAAATCCGTTGGGGGTGAGCACGCGTCCTTGAATCTGCATGGGGAATCTCCTGAGGCAAGAGGGGACCTTCCTGCGCGGGAACGCAGGTGGGCGGGGAACATGGGAATGGGAGGGGACAGGTGATCCTCTGAAGCCTGCCTTTGGGCAGCTTCAAGGTTTTGAAAGGTCCAAAAGGTCCAGAGGGGTTTTACATGCCGGTTTTCAGTTCCACGATGAAGTCATACATGTCTCCGCGGTAACTGGAGACCACGTATTCCAGCAAACGTCCGTCCTGATCCCAGGTGATGCGCTCGGTGTGCAAAACCGCAGAGTTCTTGGGCAAATTCAGCAGGTGGGCGGTTTCTGCATCTGCACTTTTGGCCCGCAAATGCTGCAATGCCCGCGAGGGATAATGCCCCTGTCTTTGCAAGAAGGTGTACAGCGAATGGTTTTCGATGTCTTCTCTGGACAGGTTGATTTGCAGAATGTTGATGGGCAGCACACTGGTTTCGATGGCCAGAGGAATGTCGTTGGCGGTCCTCAGGCGTTTCAGACGGTACACTTCTTGATTGGGGCTGATCCCGAGGTTGAGGGCTTCAACCGGATTGGGACGGGAACGCTCAAACGAAATCACTTTTGCGCCCGGAACCATGCCTCTGGCCCGCATGTCATCGCTGAAACTGGTCAGGGAGCTCAGGGACTGCATGATGCGTTTGGAAGCCACATAGGTTCCACTTCCCCGTTTGCGGGTGAGGCGCTCACGTTCTTCCAGAACGGTCAGTGCCTGCCGGATGGTCACGCGGGAAACGTTGAAGGCCTGTGTGAGGTCCCGTTCAGACGGAAGTGCACTGCCCTCGGTGAAGACCTGTTCGTCGATCATCTTCTCCAGAATCCCAGCGACCTGCAGGTACATGGGAGTGGAGTCGGTGGGATTGAGGCTCTTCGAAGCCTGGGTCAGCACATCGTGTAACATAGATACCATCATAATACCACTTCTAGGCTTTTTGGCAATCACCTCCCTTATTGGTATTATACTGGTATTATTATGGTATGGAGGGACCGGGTTAGACACCTGACCCATGCACACCAAAACGCGCAACATCAGGGGGCAACATGACCAGCACCGAAGCCATCACATCCGAAACCGGCATCCTCAACCCACAAGACACCGTGGGGGCAGTCCTCACCCTTGTGCAGGATCAGGCAGAGGCCGCTCTGGCCGTTCAAAGGGCCGCCCAGAGCATCGCCACTGCCGCAGAAAATGCTGCATACCACCTCAAACAAGGGGGGCGCTTGATTTATGCAGGTGCAGGCACCAGCGGACGTCTGGCCGCTCTGGACGCTGCCGAACTGCCTCCCACCTTCAGCTGGCCCTTTGAAAAATCCATTTCCCTGCTGGCCGGAGGCGCAGCAGCAGAATGGACCGCTCAGGAAGCCGCCGAAGACGATGAAAACGCAGGCTTTCAAGAAGCAGACCGCTTGAACCCCTCAAGGCACGATGTGTTCATCATGGTGGCAGCGTCTGGTCGCACCCCTTACACACTGGGCGTGCTCAAACGTGCCCACTTGGCCGGAGCCCTCACCATTGGTGTGGCCAACAACCCCGGTGCCCCTTTGCTGGAGCAGTCCGACTGCCCCATCTTGCTGGAAACCGGTCCAGAGGTCATCAACGGTTCCACCCGCCTGAAAGCCGGAACCGCCCAGAAAATCACCCTCAACACCCTGAGCTCCACCATCATGCTCAGGCTGGGCAAAATCTACAACAACCTGATGGTGGACATGAAAGCCACCAACCTGAAACTCTACAACCGGGCCATCCAGATGGTGCTCTCCTGCGTGGAAACCACCCCAGAGGCAGCCAAATCAGCTCTGGAGGCCAGCGATTGGCAGGTCAAAACCGCCATCGTCATGATCAAGCATGGGCTCGGGGTTGCAGAAGCCCGTGTGTTGCTGGACCAGCACGACTGGGACCTCAGCGAACTTTGCAGGTAGACCCCTTACCCCCTGTACCCCCTCGCATCAAGAGCTGTCCCCCTCATTGAGGGGGACAGTTTCGAGTGGAACGAGAAACAGGGGGAGCAGGGGGTAGGACTCAATCCAGCTTGCGAATCTCGCCGATCACACGGTAGAAGCCGTTGGTCTCGGCGACCTCATCCACCAGATAACGGGCACCTTCTTCACGCAGGTCTTTGGGGAACTGCACGTTCCAGTTGTCGTGGTACCCTTCGGATTCCACACGAACACGCAGTTTTCCACCTTCCTTCAGGCACTTCAGGACCACGCCCTGCCCAGAGTACTGGGCACTCTGGAGGGTCTGGCGTTGCAGCGGAGCGGTGGCCTGTCCAGCCTGCGCCTTGATGTCCTTGACGGTGGGCAACTGGCCTTGTTGGGCAGCAGCAATCGCAGCAGGGGAGGCGTCGATCATGGCCAGAGAACCATCGGTGGTCACGATGAACAGGCGCTCGTTCAGGTACTGCATGGACAGGGCCGAGCCGCAGCCAGAGTTCAGTTTCCACAGGCGGGTGCCGTCTTTGGAGAAGGCATAAATGGCGCTGGAGTTGTCGCCAGCAAAGATGTACTCGCCGTCCGGACTGGAAGCGCAGGAGAACACCGCAGAGTCGCACTTGTAGGTTTGTTCCAGATTGCCTTTTTTGTCGAAGCGCTGCACAGCACGCATGGCAGTGGCGGCATACACGTGGGTTTCGTCCTGCCAGCCGAAGAGCACCGAGCCGTTGGTTTTGGCTTTCCAGAGTTCGATTCCGCTCTGGAGATCGTAAGCGGCCACGCCACCAGAGTGACCGTGGTACACCCCTGCATCGTCCATGCGAACCATCCAGCCTGCACTGCCGTTCTGGGAGATGTTGCCCCACTGGTTTTCGCTTTCAGGGTTGAAGGCATACACGTTTCCGCGTGAGTCAGAAACCCCGAGCACACCGTTGTGGATGTCCAGCCAGTAGATGTCCACGCTTTCATCGATGTTGTAGGCCACAAAGGGGATTTTTCCGGTCAGGTCGTACACGTTGCCGTCATCGCAGCCTGCGTACATGAACATGCCGTCGCTGACCAGACACTTGACCCCCTCGGGAAGCTGGAAGGTGCTGAGGGTTTCGCCGGTGTGGTCCACTGCGATGACTTTTCCGGCCTGGTTGCCCACCCAGACCCGCTCGGTGTCAGCATAAATCCCGAAAGCACTGGAGCCGGTTTTCATGCGCCAGAGCACCGGAGCCCGGTTGGTGGAGGTGGCTGGTCTGACTTCCTCCACGCTGCGCCGGGTGATGGAGCGCTTTTGGCGCACCCCCTGAACGGCGTCTTCGTAGCCTTTGCGTTTTTTCTCTTTGATTTTTTTGTCGGCCTCGGCTTTGGCTTTTTCGAAGCTCGGGAAGGCTTTTTGCTGGCTCTGTCCATCGGTGCCGATGCGGCCATAGCGGATGGTCAGATTGACATCGTCAATGGTGACTTCATAAAACTTGTGTTCTGCGCCGTTGGGGTCGGAATACTCGAGGTAGTGTTTTTCCATGGTTTTAAACTCCGTTGACTTCTGTGGATGTGGAATCCTTCAGATTACGAAATGGTAACATTTCTTGCTGTGGTTGTGCACAGGTAAAAATCCGCGTAAATCCTGCTTTGATTACGATTATAACATAACACGAGGACAAAAAGAAAGGAGGGCCGAAGCCCTCCCATTCGAACAAAGAGGATTACTCTTTGCCTTCTTCTTTCTTGCCACCGATGCCGAACTGGGCAAACAGGTCGGCGTACACGTCGCCGAGCTTGGTGGAGATTTTGCCGCTGGAAGCACTGGTGGTGCTTTCTTTGGCGTAGCTGTAGTCGTAGTCAAAGCCATCGCGCTTGCGACGGTTGCCGCCACCTTGACCACCGCGGTTGCCACCGGTGCCCATGGCACGGTCGCCACGCTCGCCGCCACCTTGTTTGGTGTAGTCGCGGGCAGGGCCGTCGTAGGGAATGGTGCGCTTGCGGCTCAGGCTGGCACGCTGCTCAACGGGATCGATGTTCAGGATCACAGCGTCGATCTCGTCGCCACGCTTGAACAGTTCAGCGGGGTTGGTGACGCGGTCGTGGCTGAGTTCGCTGATGTGGATCAGACCCTCGATGCCTTCTTCGATCTCCATGAACACACCGAAGTCGGTGATGCCAGTGATCTTGCCCTTGACGGGGGTGCCGGGGGGCAGACGGTCAGGCAGGGTGGACCAGGGATCTTCGGTGGTCTGGCGCAGACCGAGGCTGATGCGACGGTCTTTGTTGTCGATGCGCAGGACAACGGCCTCGACGGTGTCGCCGACTTTGACCATTTCCTGGGGATGACGGATGCGCTTGGTCCAGCTCATTTCGGTGACGTGGATCAGGCCTTCGAGACCGGGCTCGAGTTCCACAAAAGCGCCGAAGTTGGTCAGGTTGGTGACTTTGCCAGAGACGCGCTCACCAATCTGGTACTTCTCAACAGCACTCTGCCAGGGATCGTTCTGCAGGGACTTCATGCTGAGGTTGATGCGCTCGCGGTCGCCATCCAGATCAATCACTTGAACTTGGACTTTGTCGCCGAGTTTGACCACTTCTTTGGGGTGGTTGAAACGGGCGTGGGTCAGTTCGCTGCGGTGCACCAGTCCGTCCAGACCGCCGAGGCTGACGAACACACCGAAATCGGTGATTTCGACCACTTCGCCTTCGAGGACAGCGCCAGATTCCAGTTTGCCGAGGGTGTCGGCTTTGGCTTTGGCTTTGCGGTCTTCCATGATGGAGCGGTGGGAGATGATCACACGGTTGCGTTTTTTGTTGAGCTCGATCAGCTTGACTTCGAGGGGTTTACCCACGTAAGGGCTGAGGTCGTTCACGCGACGGGTGTCCACCTGAGAAGCAGGCAGGAACGCACGGATGCCTTCAATGGAAGCCACCAGACCGCCACGGACTTTCTCGAGGATGTCAACGGTGAATTCCTTGCCATCTTTGAACAAGTTATCCAGCACGCGCCAGCCGCGATCCTGATCAGCGCGACGTTTGCTCAGCACAATGGTGGAGTTGGGCAGATCCACGCGAACCACGTAGGCTTCGATTTGGTCGCCTGCTTTGAAGAGCTCCTGTGCTTGCTCTTGGGTGATGGGTTCATCGTGAATCTGGCTGAAGGGAATGACACCTTCAACTTTGGCCCCAACATCCACATGGATACCTTCGCTGGAAATGAACACCACGGTGCCATTCACCACGTCGCCGCGCTGGGGCTCTTTGTATTGAACTTCGGTGCTCAGCACGTCTTCCATGGTCATGGCGGGGTATTCGCGAGTGGTATCGGTGGTCTGAGCGGTCTCGTTGACCGGGGTCTGAGTAGCCTTGTCTTCCATTAACTATGTTCCTCCTTAAACCATCCTGGCCCAAAAGCCACAAATGGCAACATCTCATTGTACACAGTTGGACCCCCCTGAGTAAAGCCCTTTGCCCATGTGTACGCAAAATCTTCTCATTTGTAACAGAAAACCAAATTCGTCTGGAACAGAACGCCAGAGGACATTTGCCCGAACCATCCAGAGTAAATTGAAGCCACAAGAGGGCAGACAGGTCGGACCCTTTCCCTTCTCCCGACCTCGCAGGCAGTCACTCTCTTGGTAACATTGCATGCAACACCTCCTCGCGCAGGCAACACCCTCAGGTTCTCTGGGGGTGTTGCTGTTTTGGAGTCAGCTGTATTGACTTATCAAATCACCATTGCCATTGAACCCTTGCAGTATCATGACCGTACTTTCTGGAGGAGACCTTCTATGGAACACTACGACATCATCATCATTGGCGGCGGACCCGCAGGACTGACCGCCGGAATTTATGCCGGTCGCGCCAACCTCAAAACCGTGATCATCGAAAAAGGCCAACCCGGAGGCCAGATCGCCCAGACCGAAGAGGTCGAAAACTACCCCGGCTTCCCCGAGCCCATCAGCGGCTTTGAACTGTCCCAGCGCATGGTCCAGCAAGCAGAGCGTTTCGGCAGTCCTCTGGTCATGGACGAGGTTCAGGGCATCGAGAAAGTGGATGGTGGCTTCAAAGTCACCGGCTACGACACCACCTACTTCGGAAAAATGGTGATTGTGGCCACCGGAGCCAATCCCAAAGCCCTCCATGTCCCCGGAGAAGAAAAATTCTGGGGCCGTGGTGTGTCCACCTGCGCCACCTGTGACGGTTTCTTCTACCGTGGCAAAAACGTGGTGGTGGTGGGCGGAGGAGACGCCGCCGTAGAGGAGGGTCTGTTCCTCACCAAATTTGCAGACACCGTCACCCTGATCCACCGCCGGGACACCCTGCGTGCCAACAAAGTGGCCCAGCAACGTGCCCTGAACCACCCCAAAATGCGCTTCATCTGGGACACCGTGGTGGAAGAAGTCCTCGGGGATGAAGTCGTGAACGGGGTGCGCCTCAAAAACCTCAAAACCGGCGAAGTCTACGACCACCTGACCGATGGGGTTTTCGTGTTCATTGGTCACGTTCCCAACACCGCGTTCCTCGGAGATCTGGTGAAACTGCGTGAAGATGGATACATCGAAGTGAAAGACGACATCTTCACCTCCACCGACGGGGTGCTGGCCGCCGGAGACGTGAGCGATTACATCTACCGCCAATTGGCCACCAGCGTGGGTGCCGGAACCCGAGCCGCCATGACCGCAGAGAAACTGCTGGCCCACCTCGAAGTCGAACACGCCTGACCCTGAATGCTGATCTGAAAAGACCTCCTCTGAACCAGAGGGGGTCTTTTTTGGATGTGTGATGCGTGCAATCACGCTGGAATCATGCAGGCTTTTGTAACCTCTGGTCACTGCTGGAGATGGTGTCTGGCACAAAAAGAGGTGAATCGTGTCCATCAACGTGTTGAACAACAAAACATTCATGCTGGCTGTCCTGCTGTGTTGTGGGATGGGTCATGCACAGAAACAACCAGGACCTGGAACGGTGCAAGGACAGGTTCTGGATGCCCAGGGCCATCCTGTGGAAGGGGCACAGATCTGGATCAAGCCAGTGGTGACCACAGGTGTTGCTGAAGCCCTGACCGATGAAAAAGGCAGATACCGCATCGAGGGTTTGCCTCCGGTGGGGTATCGTGCTTACGCCTGGATGGAAGTGCCTTACCGGGGCAAAACATTTTGCGTCCGTCTGGCCCAGACCAGCACTGCAGAATACAACCCATTCAATCCACGAGAGGGTCTGGTGCGCAATTTCGTCTGGAAGACCTCTGGACGCATTCCCGATGTCGAACTTTACGACGACATGGGCTACTTCGGAGGCAGCATGCCCTTGATGGCGGCCTTCGGACAGGAGCGTTTTGCCACCCAGAACGACCAGATTGAAGTGGTGTTGACACCTGTGGCTCCCTTGTTGGATGGAAGTCAGGGAAAAACCCTGACCAGAGTGGCGCCAGCGAGGGGCTATGTGCTGGATGTGCCTGTGGGGCCTTACCGCGTGCAGGCGACTTTTATCTCTGCCAAAGGCAAACGTGAAGCGCTCGATGTTTCTGGGGCTGACGGCGATTATGAAAGCCAGACCGTGGTGGAATTCAAACCTGCTCCTGGTCCCTGCAAAGGCAACACCAGCAGTGGCGCAGGTCGTGCATACATTTACTGGAAATTCAGAAATTGAGGTCATGGGATGAAAAAGAGCCTCTTGCTTGTTTGCTTGCTGGTGGGTGCTGCACAAGCCACCCGATACGCCAACAACCTTTCCTTGCTGCAACCCTCTGAGGTTTGTGTTGGATTGCCCATGTTTTACATGGATGGTCGGTACACTTCGAATCCCACCCTCTCTGCGGAAGTGCAACGCATCCTGAGGGGAGAGGCCACCCGTTTGCAAATCAACATTGCAGCCACCCCAGAGGAAGATTGTGTCGGTTATGTCTACCTGACCGTCAACGTGCAAAAAACCATCCGGGGATTCATTTATGTGGCCCATCTGGATCTGGTGTTGCAACAGGCCCAGTTGAATGACCTCACCAGTGCCTACATGAAGACCACAGGCTCTTCTGGAAAAGCCATGTATGCCGACCTCTGGAACGTGGAACAAATGGGCATTTATGAACAAGAAAGCATGCTCAGACCCCTGACCATTGCAGACAGCCTGAACCTGTTTTCCCTCTTTGCAGAGGACTGGAAGGCGGTCCATGCATTCTCAGACCATGACCCTTTATGATGTTTTGAATGCTCGGGAAACTGAAGCGCCTTTCCAAATCGATTTCTGCTGCTCAGGCCCAGCCTGAAGACCAGTGGGCCAAAAGCATCCTCACCCCAGAGGAGTATGGGGTTTACATCCAGATGGACCCCAGAGACCGGGAACATGGCACCCGTGTGGCCCGCACCTTACAAAAGGACCATCCAGAGGCAGAAAATCCGCTGATCGCAGCAGCCATCTTGCACGATTGCGGAAAAAGCATTCGGCCTTATCGGGTGCTGGAACGTGTGCTGGTGGGGCTGGTGCCTTATCGACTGTCCAAATATGTGGCTTCAGAAGGGGTGAAAGTGCGTTTTGCCCACCCTGAAATGGGGTCGGACATGCTTCAAGAGGCTGGTGCCAGACCCGAGGTGGTCCGTCTGGTGCGCTTGCATCACCATCCAGAGTCAGATGCACAGGCTGCACTGCTGTACCAGTACGACCATCTGGAGTGAGCCACTGGAGCAGGGGTCAAAGGCCAAGGGCTTTTTTCAGATGGGTGAACACCTGACCGTGGCTGGCAAAGTGTTTGGCCGGAACCACAGAAGGATGGATGGGAATTTGAAACCGGGTGCCCAGCACATGGGTGCCTTTTTCCATGCCCAGAGCATCTGGCACAGGATCACCATCCACCACAAAATGCTGGAACCTTGAAAGAAGCTCGGGTTGGAGCAGTTGTCGTTCCATGGCTTCCTTCAAAACCAGTGTTCCCAGAGGTGCAGAGCTGAACCCAGTCACTTTGTTTCCTGTGATGAGGCCCGCCATCTGGGCCAGACCTCCACCCAGAGAGTGACCCACCAACTCCACATCGCCAAGTTGATGGTGGATGGTTTGGGCCAGCAAAGCAGCGGTCTGGTAACCGATGGCGTTCCATCCAAGGGTTTCTGCAATGTCCACCCCCGCCTGCAACAGGGCAGAGGGCAGGGTCAGCCACTGCTTTTCGCTGATGCCGCTGTTGGTGCCTCCAAAAACCAGTTTGGTCCTTCCCGTGATGCCACTGCGCACCAGCGTGAAAGCGGTTCCGGTTCCAAAATAGAGGTTCCAACCTGTTCTGCGAGAAGCCACCACCTGCGCTCCCAGCTTCAGGTTTTTGGTGGTCAGAAACATGCTGCCAAATTGCTCTTCCACCTGCGCTCTGGAGGGCATGCCGTACGTCTTTTTTTGCCACGCGGGATAACCTCCCATGCTGAGGGCACAGGACTCCAGAAGGTCCAGCTTCTCGACCAGAGCCCATTTCTGAAAGTGCAAAGAAAGGTGTTCACTGGACACCTGTTTGCAGACTGCAAAAAAAACATCTTGGTGGGGATCTGAAGCAAGGGCCATGTTCTGAGGTCCATGTTAGAGCATTTGACAGAAGCATCAGAGGTTGTCTTTCTGGAAATGGCTTTTTGAAATGGGAGGATTCAAACGAATCCTCCCATTTCACTGATAAACGCAGCAAAGGCTTTGTGTTGGAGGGTTCTTTTGCAGAGGCCTTGAGGGAGCCTCTGAACTTGAGGGTGACCTCAAACCAAACACCAACTTCCTTTTCTGGATTGGCTCCAGTGGGTTTGTGCACAGACATGGACAAAGGGGCAGTTGGATGCTTTTTGAGCTTGGCCTCTGGTCGTCTTCAGGGGGGGTTTACAAAACTCAAATTATTGTGTATCCTTTTTCTCGCCTTGAAGGGGGCCTATGGATGGCCCCATCGTCTAACGGTTAGGACACTACCCTTTCAAGGTAGCGATACGGGTTCGAATCCCGTTGGGGTCACCAAACAGCCCGCCAGCAATGGCGGGCATTTTTTTGTTTCTCGGGATTGGGGTTTTGGATTCAGCAAAAAGCCACCTGCAAAGGTGGCTTTTGTGTTTGAATGGGATGGGTTTTGCACCACGATCCACGATCAGTCGAGGGCTTTGACTTTCATGGGATCATCGTAGCGCTTGCTTTTGAAGGCCCAGATGGCAATGAAGGCCCCGAGCAACATCATGAAGGCCGCCACAAAGAAAGGCATGCCGGGAATGTAAGGGTTTCCAGCCTTCTGGTTGGTGAAGTAAGCGAAGATGCTGGTGGCCAGAATCGGACCAAAAATGCTCACCAGACTCCACAGGCCAGAGAGCGCCCCTTGAATGGCCCCCTGTTCTTTTTCAGAAACATGGCGGGAAACCAGACCCTGAATGGCAGGACCTGCAATGCCCCCGATGGCTCCAATCACGATGATGGCGTACACCATCCAACCCTGAGTGGCCAGACCGTAAGCCACAAACTGGGCCACCCCGATGAACAGGCCAATCAAGATGGCCCGTTTCTCGCCCAGTTTGGGAATCAGCAAGCCCACCAGCACCCCTTGCACCACTGCACCCACCACACCCACAGCCGTCAGGGAGAAGCCGTTGGCTTGAGGCCCCCAACCGTAACGCTCAGCGGTGTAAAGCACCCACACGTTTTGCAGCAACTGGTTGGCCAGGTTGGTCAGCAGGAACATGCCTGTCAGGTTGAACACCACAGGGTACTTCTTCAGCAACTTCAAAGAAGCCAGAGGGTTGGCATTGCGGATGTTGAAGGGTTTGCGGTTTTCGGGCTTGTGGGACTCTGGCAGGATGAAAAAGCCATAAAGCCAATTCAGGAAAGCCAGACCTGCAGCGAAGAAGAAGGGCAGTCGGGTGCTGTATTCACCCAGAAAGCCCCCCACCGCCGGACCGATGATGAAGCCCAGACTGAAGACGGCCCCCATCATGCCGAAGTTCTTGGCGCGGTCCTCGGGTTTGGACACGTCTGCAATATAAGCGGTGGCTGCGGTGATGTTGGCAGCGGTCATGCCTGCAATGATGCGGCCCACCCAGACCCAGCCCAGAGAAGGGGCAAAAGCCAGCAACAGGTAATCCAGTGCAAGGCCAAACAGAGAAACCAGCAAAATGGGTCTGCGTCCGTACTGGTCTGAAAGTCCTCCCAGAATCGGAGAGAAAATAAACTGCACCAGAGAAAACACCGCCACCAGATACCCCAGGGTCAGGGCAGCGTGGGCGGTGTCTTCATGGGCCACTTCTTTGATCAGCTCTGGAAAAATGGGAATGATCAGGCCAAAGCCCAATACATCCAGCAGCAGTGTGATCATGATGAAAGTCAATCCAGCCTGTCGCTTCATCCCTCCAGTACACCACATTATGGTCACAACATCTTGCGCCAATCAGCTTATGTAGGGAAATGGGTGCAAAGTCGAACATGTTTTGCAGGGGATGCTGTGCCTCAAAGACATCTGAATCGGCACCGTTTCAGTCCTGTGGTCTTTTGCTTTTTGCTTGTCTCAGGCCACTTTGAGCGTTCTCTTCCTGAAGCATGGCTGATGTTCGGATGCTTGTGTTAAACTCCCTACAGCCATGCGTGATCGTTTAATGCACACCACAGGTCACCTCGAAGTGATCGTTGGACCGATGTTCTCTGGCAAATCCGAGGAGTTGATCCGCCGGGTGACAAGGGCCGTGATTGCCCGCCAGAGCGTTGCCGTTTTCAAACCCGCCATCGATGACCGTTACCACCAGACACAGGTGGCGAGTCACAATGGGCGCAGCATCGAAGCGCATGCCGTGCAGTCCAGTGAAGACATCCGCAATCTGGTTTACGGAAACACCCCACTCTTGCCTTCAGAGACCGCTTTGCCAGATGTGATTGCCATCGACGAAGCCCAGTTCTTCGATGCCGGTCTGGTCCCTCTGGTCAATGAATTGGCCGATCAAGGGGTCCGGGTGATTCTGGCCGGTCTGGATCAAGATTTTCGCGGTGAACCTTTCAGCTTCATCCCGGAAGTGCTGGCCCGTGCCGAAGTGGTGGACAAACTGACCGCCATTTGTGTGGTTTGTGGAGGTCCAGCCACCCGCACCCAGCGCCTGATTGGCGGCAAACCTGCCCGTTACGATGATCCCATCGTGCTGGTGGGGGCCAGTGAGTCCTATGAAGCCCGTTGCCGTGCCCACCACGAAGTGTTGCAGGCTGTCCTGAGGTAAGCATGTTTTTTCAGCGCAGCAATGCCAGCAAAGATTCGGTCAAGCGCTTTTTGATGCAGGTGCTGGCACAGGACTGCAACACCGTTCCGCAGGCTTTTTCCACAGATGCCCTGATCGTCTGTGAGGCAGGACTGACCCCTGGACGCAGGCGTTTCCCGTTCAGGGACCCTTATTTTTTGATGGTCACTTGCGGTACAGGCACGGTGGTTTCCACCGTGGCCCCCAGAATTGCTGTGGTGCGCCGGATGCTGGAAGGCCTGCACCGAGATGAAATTTTCTCTGGAAAGGGCATGCATCTGCTTTCAGA
Source organism: Deinococcus misasensis DSM 22328 (assembly GCF_000745915.1). Taxonomy (NCBI): domain Bacteria; kingdom Thermotogati; phylum Deinococcota; class Deinococci; order Deinococcales; family Deinococcaceae; genus Deinococcus; species Deinococcus misasensis. Next base: position 161,141 of record NZ_JQKG01000009.1, on the reverse strand, counting down.
GTTGGTGGGTCTGGATGGACAGTTTCTGGCCGGACCGGACCTCAAATTCAGTTGCTCCCAGCAGGATTTCACCCCCTGTAAGCCCCCCAGAGGCTTGCGCATGGAGGTGCTGCAAAACAGTGCCATCCACCAGCTTTACCAGACAGATGGGTTTCGCCATGCCCTCAGGTACTCAGAGCATTCCAGCAGACCAGACACCATTGCAGTGGCAGGTTACCTCGACAATGACCTGATCGGGGTTGCCGGGGCCTGCGCCGACACAGATGACCTCTGGCAAATTGGTGTGGATGTGCTGCCCGGCATTCAGGCCAAGGGGGTTGGGAAAGCACTGGTCAGCGAACTGACCCAGAAGGTGCTCAAAGTGGGCAAAATCCCTTATTATTCCACCAGCATTGCCAACCTCCACTCCAGGAATCTGGCCCATGCTCTGGGGTATTTTTCAGTCTGGACCGAGATTTACGCTGTTGCAGAGAAAAAACTGGAACCTGTGACCCGTCTGGGTAGGTACTGAACCAAAGGCATCATCCAGCAGCTCTGGCTTTTTGTGCGTGTTGTGTCTGGTGAATCCACAGGGCCATTTCGCAAAGCATTCCAGAGGCAAAAAACACTTCACCTCTGGGGTTTCTGGCTTTATTTTTTCTCTGCTGCCTGGTACTGTTCCAGCCCTCCAGCTTTGACAAATTCAGCCTGAAGGTCTTCCAGCTTTTGTGTGGGCTTGCTGCTGGGATCACCGGGCAGGGTGTGGGCGTACACCTCCAGAGCATCCCCATAACCATCATCATCGCTGTCGAGGTCCTTGGCGAGCACCAGATACAGGGCATCTGCCATGCTGCTGCTCGGGTTTTCCCTGAGGGTCTGCCTGAGGTTTTCGCCAAAGGCATTCCAGGGTGCACCTCCAGCATCTTTGACGTGGCAGAAGGTGCATCCCATGGTGCTTTTCTTGAGGGGACTGCCTTTGTAATGGAATTGCTTGATGGCCTGCAAGCGGTATTGGGGCAGGGCAAAAGCACTGCCCACCAGCAAAGCCCCGGTGCCCATCAGCAAGCAAAACCGGAGGAAGGGGCCAGAGGGATCAAATGAACGCCGGGCCATCGAAGTCCTTGCCCAGCACCTCTGCTGGATTGAGGTTCAGCCAGTTTTTCAGGGTGCGGGCATACACCCCACGGAAATCCACCTTGTAGCGCACATCCCCATCATCGAGGTTTTCCAGATCGGGGCTTTCACCGTGGATGCCCCCTTTGACCCCTTTGCCAAAGGCGAACATCACGCCACCCTTGCCGTGGTCGGTGCCTGCGGAGTTGTTCTCGTGGACCCGTCTGCCGAACTCACTGAACGCCAGCACCATCACCTTGTCGTACAGACCCTGCGCCATCAGATCGGCACGGAAGGCCGTCAGCCCTTCAGAGAGGATGGTCAGCAATTCATCCTGTTCGGCCCTCTGGGCAGCGTGGGTGTCAAAGCCCCCCAGAGAGGTGTACAGGATGCGTCCTGCCTCGCCCGAGGCAATCAGTTTGGCCAGATCCTGCAAACGGCTGGCAAACTTGTTGTCCGGGTATTTGGCCCCTGTGCGGTACTTTTTGAGGTTTTGCTGGGTGGCTCTGGTGTGTTGAAGCATGTTGAGGGTGCTCTGCTGGATGAATGCAGCCTCACCGCCCCTCCTCAGTTTGAGGAGCGTCTGGTATTCGTCTTCAAGGCCAGAGGGGAGGGTCACCTGATAGGTGTCGGGATCGTCCACCACAGGCAGGGTCAGGGTGTCGCTGCGCACGGCCAGAGGGGGAATGTCGCCCAAATAGGTGGCACAGAAAGGATCCCCGATGGTTTCAGCAATGCGGCCAATCCAGCCTTCTCTGGAGGCCCCTGTGGGATCTGCGGTGTGCCAGATCGCCATGCTGGCAAAGTGGCTGCGGTTGGGGTTGGGGTAGCCCACATTCTCAATCCATGCGAATTCATCATTTTCCAGAAGCGGCAGGAAGCTTCGCAGGTTTGGATTCATGCCCAGCACATCGGTGATGGGCAGCACGTCTTTTCTGGGAATGGCGATGTTGGGCCTTGCAGCGTAGTAGGCGTCGTTGCCATAGGGAACAAGGGTGTTCAGGCCGTCGTTTCCGCCAGAAAGCTGAATCACCACCAGGGTTTTCTCGCCTCCAGCCTGCGTGGCCGCTCTGGCCAGAAATTGTGGCATGCCCGAGGTGATCGCAAGGGCCATGCTGGTCATTTTCAGAAAGTCGCGTCTTTGCATTGTTGCTCCTTGATGGCCTCCCTGCACTGCAAGGAGGAAAGCGCAGTGGAAAGGGAGGGATGAAAGGTCAGGCCAACTGGTACTCGGGCGAGACCATCAACAGGTAAGCCTGTTTGTCGGCGGGCAAATCACGGATCAGGTTTTCCACTGCTGGATTGTTTCTGCCCATCAGGGCAAAATGCAGGTCTTTTTTGTTTTTGAGTGTCTTGCTGACCTGTGCAGCAAACCGCATGCGGGTGAGCAGGGTGGCATCGCTGATCCAGTCCCGGCCTCCGTGCCATCCGCTCACATCCGGAGGGGAGAGCGGCAGTTGCCCGAGGCGGGCCAGGGTTTTCAGCAAGGTCTCGTAATACTTGTCGTTCTCTGCGGGTGGTGTGTTGGCGGTTCTGAGGGTGCCCACAATGTAATCGATGGGTCCCTTGATGCGGCTTTCTCTGGCTTTCTGGCTGAAAAAAGCTTCGCTGAGCAGCACCTCCCGAATCACGGTCTTCAGATCGCCCCTTGTGCGGATGAACGTCTCGGCCAGAGCCCGCACATCCGACTCCTCGGGGGTGTCTGATACAAAATGGCGCAGGATTTTTCTGCTGATGAAGGTGGCGGTGGCAGGATGGGCACTGGCCATTTCGACGATGTCCTCACCACTGAAGTTGCCGGTTTTCCCGAGGTAGGTTTTGGTGCCTGTGTCGTGCTTGTTTTTGGCGTACACGAACTCTGCCCCTTCTTCAGGGGTGCCTTTGCCCACCCGTTTGATGGACCATCCGGTGAGGGCTCTGGCCCCCTCCTGAATGTCTTTTTCGGTGTAGTTGCCGATGCCCACTGTGAACAGTTCCAGCAGTTCTCGGGAAAAGTTTTCGTTCGGGCGGCCTTTGACGTTCATGTCGTTGTCCAGATACCGCAGCATGGCCGGGTGTTTGGAAACGGACAGGGTGAGTTCCGTGAAGTTGCCCAGAGCATTTTTGCGCAGGGTGTCCAGATAACTGGTCAGCACAGCTCCCGATTTCACCTTGTCGGTGGCCACCACAAAATGGTTGTGCCACATCAGGGTCAGGTTTTCCCGAAAAGGCTGGGGTCCGTGCAGCATCTCAAAAAGCCAGTTCAGTTGGGTGAGTTGAAATCCCCGTCCTGGATTGATGGAATCACGGTAATCAAAAGGATTTTTCTGGGCTGTGCCCCCTCTGGGGTTCAGCAGGTCATCCACGGTTTTCTGGAGGCCCTGTTCGGCAACCTGCTGGACGCGGGCCAGAGGTGCACCCCAACAGGTGCGTCTGAGCAGATGGGCCGCTTCCTCTGGTCGGAAAGGCCCTGCATGGGGTTTCAACATGTCATTCTCCTGTGTCTGGAAGTTGATCGGTCCTGATGTCTTTCAGATGCTCAATGATGTTCAAAAGTTCCATGTCCGGAAATTTGGCCACCACCCACACAAACTGCTGTTTCAGTTTGACCACGGCAACCCCTTCGGCCTTCTGGACCCCTTTGGAGGCAATGATCACAGGAATCAAATTGATGCCATCTGAAAGGTAGATTTCGGTGCTCTGGACATCCCGGAACTGGGTGGCTTTCAAACCCACCACCCGGTAAGGCTGGGGCAACTTCAAACCCGGCAGTGCCTTCAGGATGCTGGATTCGAGGGCTGCGTTGTACCGCAACTCCTGCTTGAAGGGGGTCTTCAGCCTTGTCAGGGTGCCTTTGAAGCTCTGGAAGGCTGCACGCCTGAGCACATTCCCCTCCAGATCCTGTTGCTGGTAGGCCACAGGGACCTGCCAGAGGTCATCGACCCAGATGGTCCATGCATTGGACAGGCGGTTTTTGGGCGACAGGGTGTACATGGTGCTGCTGCGTCCTGCCAACATCTGGCTTTCCTCAAAGGCCAGTTCAAAATTTTTGCGAACCAGTCCGGGCAGGAAACTCAACTGGGGCAGGTCTTTGCGGCTGCGCACAGGGTTGGCACTGGGTGGAAAATTCACCACCACCTCCACTGTTCCAGCAGGCATGAAGTTTCGGCCTTTTTGCATGGCTTTCAGCAAAGTGTCCCAGTCTGCGGCGTGGGCCATGCCAGAGACCAGCATCAGGAACACCAGACCCTTGATTCTGTTTTTGGTTAGGGGGTTCACCATGCGCCATTCACCTGACTGTAAGCCTCGTAAGCCACTGTGTGGGGCAGAGGTGCCGTTTGCTGTTGATACATGAAAGCCCCTCCGATCAATGCAAAGCATGCTGCTGCTGCGCTGAAGGTGTACCACAAGCGGTTTCTCTGGGCCTTCAAACGGGCATTGAACAGGGACAGGGCACGTTCACTGGCCTCCACATCTCGGGCACTGACTTTCAGGTGTTCTTGGAACAATTCATCCCACGGGTCCATAACCTGCTCCTAGGGTTTCACTCCACGCTGGAGGAGAAATTGCTTGAGGGCCTGCTTGGCCCGGTTGATTCTGGATTTGACCGTTCCGAGTTGCACCCCGAGCACATCTGCAATCTGCTGGTACTCCATGTCCAGAAATTCCCGCAAAGAGAAGGCTTCCCGTTGTTCTGCAGGCAGGGACTGCAAACCTTCCTGAATCAAATCCCGGACCTGCTGGTGTTCTGCGTTCGCTGCCACATTCTGTGGTGAGGCCGGATCCAGATCGTCCAGAGGGGTGATGTCGGCTTGGGGTTTCCTGAGGGCCTGATAACAGGCGTTCATGGTGATGCGGTACACCCACGTTGAAAACTCTGCATCCCCCCGAAAATTCTTGAGGTTGCGGTAGGTGCTCCAGAGCACTTCTTGCAGCACATCTTCAGCGTTGCTCTCTCCGACGATGCCACAGGCCACCGCATGCATTCTGGGCAGGTGTCTGCGCATGAGGGCCTCGTAGGCACGGTGGTCACGCCTCGCAAGGGGAAGAAGTTGTTGATCGCTCAGATGCTCGTACATGACCTCTGTACCCCTTAGAGTGCAGCTCCTGCCGAAAAGTTCCATGGTCTTTTGCAGAGGGTATGCTGTTCCCATGTTCACGCCCGAAATGGTCAAAATCAAGATTCACCTGAAATTGGAAAAGCTTGCTCAGCCTGTGTGTTTGCTCAGTGCCCTCAGCCAGTGGAAGCCCTCAGAGGCATTTGAGTTTGCATGGACCCCCTCTGGATATGTGCTGGAGTTTGAAATGCTGCAAGGTCAAATTCTGGAATGCCGCATCAGCAAAGGAGAACTGGAAGAAGTGGGGCCAGAGGGGCTCAAACGTTACCCCAGAGCCATTGCGGCCCAACAGGATCAAGAGCTGAATTGGGAGGTTCTGGGCTTCCTGACCGCTCTGGACCCTGAACACACCCGCTCGGGTCACATCGAAGAACACACCCTCTTTTCACCAGAGCTGGAAGCAGAGGTGAAGTTGCTGGTGTATTTGCCTCCGCAACACTTCACAGAGCCTGATCGGGTGTTTCCGGTGGTGTATCTGCATGATGGTCACAATGTCTTTGACCGGGCCACCAGCAGCTTTGGGTTTGAATGGCAGGCCGATGAAACCGCCGAACACTTCGCCCGAGCAGGACATCCGGTGGTTCTGGTGGGCATCTGGACCCCTGCTGAGAAACGCAACCAGTATTACGTGCCTTTCCATTCCAGACTGCACAACGGACAGGAACAGGGCACAGCATACGTCAGGTTCATTGCCACCACCCTGAAAACCCACATCCAGCAGCACTTTCCGGTCAGCAAAGAGACCGCCCAGACTGCCATTTGTGGATCAAGCCTTGGCGGATTGATCAGCATGTATGCCACCCTGCACCATCCAGAAGCTTTTGGTGTGGCTTGCCTCATGAGTCCTGCCCTCTGGGTCGGTGAGTATCTGGCCTTCGAGGAGGTGCAAAAACTCCCTCCTGCTGTGCGTTACTTCATCGACATGGGGGATCTGGAAACCGACACCCTCGAAGGGGCAGCCCTGCTGGTCCGGCAAGCCAAACAATTGGCCTTGCTGGTCTCCCAGCAAGGCTGTGATGTGGAACTTCTGATCGGACAGGGTCACCTCCACCATGAATCTGCGTGGGCAGAGCGTTTCCCTGCATTCCTGAAATTCTTCTTGCAGGTTTAAGCGTTTTTCAGGGCCTGTTCAATGTGGGCCAAATGGTGCTCGCTGTGCCACGCATAAAGCCCAGCCACCTGCCAGAGCGGCAATACACCCGACTCGGGGTGCTTGAAGGTGCGTTCAAATTGCTCTGGGGTCAGGCTGCGCAGCAGGTGCACCCAGCGGGTGTGAATGGCTTCCAGCATCACCAGAGAAGGTTCTACGGGCAGGCTGTAGTCGGCAAGGTGGGCCCAGGCGTGTTCATCGTAAGGTTTGATGGTGGGCTGGTTCTCGGTGAGGGCCAGCTTGAAACGGGTGTAAGCCTGTGCGTGGCTGTCTGGAACGTGGTGCACCACCTGACGGATGGTCCAGCCCCCTTCACGGTAAGGCAGGTCCAGAGCGGCTTCGGACAACTGTCCGGCCAGAGCCCGGTATTTGGCTGGAGCGGCTGCAATGGTGTCAATCCAACTTTGAACTTCCACAGGATTCTGGGATGCACTGGAGATGAAACGGCCAATGGGATATCTGCTGTCCATGCTGTATTTTGTCACATCCACTTGCAAAATCTGGAAGCAGTTGTTCTGATGCCTCTGAAAACATCCACTTTTGGGCCTTTCTTTTACATGGCCTCAGTCCAGACAGCCTGCCTGGAAACGCTCACAATCTTCAGTGGACGGTGTTATGATCGGCCCTATGGCACAGTTGCCCCCCCAGATTTCCAGACTGCTTGTGGTTGCCTGCATTTCTTTTCCTTTGCTGGGTGCCGTTCAGGCCCTGCTGGGTCCTTATTTTTCGGTGATCATGCAGCAATATGAAGTGAAGCAAGACGTGGTCAGTCAGGTGGTGAGCAGTCAATTCGCAGGGGTTGCTCTGGGAATGCTGCTCAGCATTGCAGCCCTGAGATACCTGAAAGCCAGAAAGACCCTGCTGTTCAGTGCTTTGCTGATGGTTCTGGGTCTGCTGGGCATGGCCTACAGCCCCACATGGACCATTCTGCTGCTTTCAGCTTTTGGGTTTGGGATTGCTTTTGGCCTGCATGCTTCTTCTGTGAACACCCTTCTGTCCCAGTATGGGGTGGCTGCGGCTCCCGTGCTCAATGCTGTGAACGCCACTTTTGGTGTTGGAAGCGTGCTCGGGCCACGTTTGATTCTCCTTTTTGAAGGGTATGGTTTGCCCTTTGTCATTTTGGGTGCCTGTGCCGTGGTGGTTGTGCTGCTCAGCCTGAGGGTGCAGGAACAGGAGTTGCCTCCCAGACCCAGAGCCGCCCCCGCAGGGTCTCTGATGGTGGTGGTTGCCTTGTTTGCCCTCAGCACGTTTGCCTACGTGTCTGCCGAAGTGGGTCCGAGCAACTGGATGGTCACCCACCTGACGGGCCTGTATTCGGCTTTCTGGGTGGGATGGGCACCCAGTCTGTACTGGGGTGCTCTGGCTCTGGGCAGGCTGGTTTTTGCACCGCTCAGTGCACGGCTCCGACCCAGTTATCTGGTGATGCTGGGCAGCATCGGGGCCACTCTGATGCTGCTGGGAACCCACAATCCCGGTCTGGCCCTTTACGCCTACACGGCAACAGGTTTCTTTCTGGCTCCCATTTATCCCACTTTGCTTGCATGGCTCGGTGAAATCCTCAAGGAACGCAGCCAGATTTTCACGCCCATTGTGAGCATGGTGGGTGCTTTTGGACCAGTGGTGACAGCCCCTCTGGTGGGATGGATTGTGAAAAATGCTGGCAATGACAGCATCCCCACCACCTTGACGGCTCTGGCAGGATTTTTGTTTTTGATGCTGTTGGTGACCTGGCTTACAACCCGGAATGTCGCGCGTGCACAGTGAAATAAGCACTGTGACTTATGCAATGTTTTTTTTCAAAAGCTTTTGTATACTGGTTTTACCACACAAAGGGGGTGATCCAACTGTTAAGAAAATGCGTTGGTGGAGGTACCCGAGCAGGGTAGTTTTAACAGAAGCAGTACCCTGAGACCCAACGGGTACCGGATCCCCCCGAGTGTACACTCGGGGGTTCTACATTTTCCCCTCACTGAGAAACCAGTCACCAAAAACCATCACTTTGAAATTTTGATCTCCTGACCCAGCACATTGCCTGACATCAAAAGTGTCAGGTAAAGTTTTTTGTTCTGCGGAACCGATTTGAAAAAGATCCGGTAGTTGCTGGAGGTCCCAAATGCGGTGGTCCCCATGTTGATGGGCAGTCTGGAAATTCTCTGGTAGCCTTTTGAAGTTTTGGCTTGCAAAACCCCGGTCTGGCCAGCCACCACTGCACTGCTCAGGACCACCAGTTCTTTTTCGTGGTACTGGATGCTGCCCACCAGAACGTACCCCCCAGTGACTTTCTTGAGGGCAGCCGATTGCAATTCCACATGCCCACCATGGGCCAGAGCAGTACCCAGCAAGAAGATGCCCAGAGCCAGATGTTTTTTCACAGTGAACCCCTGACCAGAGCAGGCAGATCCTGATCCAGCAGACCTTTGCCCAATTTTTCCTGGTTGTAAATCAGACGCATGCGGTTTTGTTCGTCCAAAACGGCCACTGTGTCGGTGTGTGTGACAATGCCATCCGGGTTTTCATTGAAGCCCACATAAAAAGCGTTGGCCAGTTTTGCAATGTTGTCTGCATCCCCAGTCAAACCCACAAAGTCACTCTGGAATTTATCAACGTAAGCTTTCAGAACCTCTGGGGTGTCTGTGTCCGGATCCACACTGACCAGAAACACTTTGACGTTTTGGGGTTTGCCTGCCCCTTCATAAGCCCGCTTGAGGATGCTCATGGTGGCCGGGCAAACGTCCGGACAACGGGTGAAGCCAAAGAACACCAGTTTGATGCCTTCAGAGTCCTGAATTTTTCTGGGTTGTCCGTTGGTGTCGGTCAGTTCGATCTCGGGAATGACGGGCATGGCCTGCACCGGGGTGCCTTGCAGCTGAACTGGAGCAAATTCACGGTAAGCCCAGATGCCCAGCAATACCAGAATGCCCAGAATCAGGGTGATGAGGGTGGGGTTGGCTTTCTTCATGGGAGAACTCACTGCACCATCTTCAAACATCCAGAGCGGGTCAAATGACCCTTCGCTTTCAATTGATGCCCTTTGATTGGCCCTCCATAACACGAGAGCACAAAAAAAGGACCGGCCATGGCCGGTCCTTTTTGCTGGTGTTGTTTTTACCAGATGTAGAAGATCGAGATGATCACCAACCACACGATGTCCACCAAGTGCCAGTACATGCTGGCAGGGGTGAGGCTGCCGTGTTCTTTGTGGTTCAGTTTGCCAGTCAGGGCCTGGTAGTAGGGGAGGGCAACGCCCACACCACCGATGATGATGTGCAAACCGTGCAGACCCACCAGGGTGAAGAAGGCAGAAGCCCAAACATTTTGGGTGTAATCCACTTCCAGTCCGAATTTCACAAACTCGTAGGTCTGGAACAGGAAGAACACGCCGCCCAGAATCATGGTCAGCATCAAGCCCAGACGGAATTTGGAGAAAATGCCTTTCACAAAATCCTGTTCGGCTTTGTGGATCACAAAGGAGGAGCTCACCAGAATCAATGTGTTGAGGGCGGCCAGCCAGATTTCAGGACGGGCCTCGGGTGGATCGGCTTTGCCCACCAGACGCAGGTAAACGTACCCAGAGATCAGCACACCGAAGAGGGTGACTTCGGAAATGATGAACCACCACATGCCCATGGGGCCGTTGGGAACGCTGGTCAGCACATGGTGGTGTGCAGGTTCAGCAAACTCGGGGGTGCCTGCCCATTTGAAGATGGAGTAAATGGTGAAGGCCAGACCCACCCAGATCATGATGGTCCATGGATCGGTGATGGGACCGTTGAACCAGCTGTAAGAGACACCCAGACCGAAAATCAGCAGACCCAGAGCGCTCATGAAAGGCCAGATGGTGGGTTGAGGCAGGTGAACATCTTTCATGTTCACAGGCTCAAACTTGATGCCAGCCTTCTTCCAGTCGTACAGGGGACGCTCGCTGGCAAAATGGGTGGGCAGCACCACTTCAAGGTTGTGGGGAGCAGGAGGACTGCTGGTCAACCATTCGAGGGTGTAACCACCCCAGGGGTTGTCATTGGCTTTCTGGCCGTTTTTCAGGCTCCAGACCATGTTGTACACCCACACGATGCCCCCAATCAGCAGAATGAAGGCACCAATGGTGGAAGCGTAGTTCAGCTCGTTCCAGAGGTAGTTGCCCTCGGGGTAAGTGTAGTAACGGCGGGGCATGCCCAGGAAACCCAGAATGTACTGGGGCATGAAGGTCAGCCATGAGCCGATCAGGAACAACCACAGGTGCCACAGGCCCATTTTTTCACTCATCAGGCGACCGGTGATTTTGGGCCACCAGTAGTACAGACCTGCCATCACGAGGTAAGAGGTACCGAACATCAGCACGTTGTGGAAGTGGGCCACCACGAAGTAACCGTCGGTCACAGCGTAGTCAAAAGGAATCAGACCCAGAGCCACACCGGTGATTCCACCGATGGTGAAGTTGAAGATGAAGGCGATCACCCAGTACAGGGGAGACTTCATTTGCAAGTGACCGCCCCACATGGTGCCGATCAGGTTGAACAGCTTCACACCGGTGGGAACACCCACAATCACGGTGGCGATGGCAAAGAAGATTTGCCATCCCTGGGGCAGACCCACTGCGAACATGTGGTGCACCCACACGATCAGACCCACCAGCACGATGCCCAAGATGGAGTACACCATCACCTTGTAACCGAACAGGGGTTTGCGGCTGAAGGTAGACACAATCTCAGCAGCGATGCCAAGGTAAGGCAGCAACATCACGTACACAGCAGGGTGAGAGTAGAACCAGAAGAACTGCTGGTACAGCACAGGCACGCCCCCCATGGCAGGGTTGAACAGGGAGATGCCCAGTTTCAGTTCCAGCAGGGTGGTGAGGGCTGCAGCAGTCAGTCCAGAGAGGGCAATCAACTGCAGGATGGAGGTGGCCAGAATGGACCACACGAACATGGGCATTTTGAAGACGCCCATGCCTTTGGCGCGCAGGTTCATCACCGTGGCAGCAAAGTTGGCAGCACCCAAGAGAGAAGCGATACCGTTCAACAGAATCGAGACCATCAGCACTTCCACACCGTGTGAACCGGGAACCGCATTCTTCATGGTGAGGGGGTAATAGAAGGTCCATCCAGCAGCAGCAGGTCCACCAATGAAGAAGGACACGGCCACCAGAATGAGGCTGAACAGGAACAGGTAGAAAGCAAAGGTGTTCACTCGGGGCAGGGCCACATCGCGTTCACCGAGTTGCAAAGGCAGCATGTAGTTGCCAAACCCCACCAGACCAAAAGGAATGATGAAGTAGAACAACATGATGGCACCGTGCATGGTGAGCACTTCGTTGTACTGTTGGCCCACCAGGAAGTCATTGTTTGGGACAGCAAGCTGCACACGAATGGCAACGGCCAGCAGTCCAGCGATGGCGAAGCCCAGCACCGAAGTCAGCATGTACATGATGCCGATCTTCTTGTGGTCTCCGGTGGTCATGTAATCCCACAGCACTTCAAAGAAGCCGGGTTTGCGGTTCTGTGCTGAGGAGGGTATGTTTACGGCCATTTTTGCATGTCCTCCTTATTGGTCCTTGTTCTCGGTGTTGAATTCGGCCATGCTTTTGAAGTCAAAGCCTTCAAGCTTGTGGCTGTGCAGGTATTTGGCCACAGCCTGAATGTCTGCATCGCTCAGCTTGACATAGGACTTCTCTTCCCATTTGCCGGTGTCTGCGTTTTTGACTTTGTAGGTGCTTCCATCAAAGGCGGGCATCAGGCTGCCAGGTTTGACCTGTGCAGAGTTGCGAATCCAGTCTTCAAGGGTGACCAGGCGTTCTTCACCGTTGAATTTGATGGCACGGTCACCTTTTTCTTTGCTGAGTTCGCTGTTGTTTTCCACGTTGCGGAAAATGCCTGCAGCATAAGTGGCATGGCTGCCAAAGTAACTCAGGTCTGGGAAGCTGGGTGCACCATTGGCCACACCTTTGATGGCGTGGCATCCAGCACAGTTGGCGAGGAACACTTCTGCCCCTCGGGCCAGTTCAGGATCGGTGGGCTTGGGTGCTTGGTACGCTTTGGCTTTGGAAAGCCAATCATCGTATTGGGCTTTGGGCAAGGCAATCACACGGAACAGCATGTTGGCGTGTGAAGCACCACACAACTCGAAGCACTGTCCGTAATAGATGCCAGCTTTTTCAGCGGTGATGATCAGTTTGTTGGTCTGACCGGGCAATGCATCGCGGCGACCCCCGAGGTTGGCCACACCAAAGGAGTGGATCACATCTTTGCCGCTGACTTTGAGTTCTACAGGCAGACCCACAGGAATGACCAGTTCGTTGGAGTTGCGAACCCCTTGCCCTTCGTATTCAAAGTCCCACCAGAACTGCCAGCCGTTGACTTGCACCGTTTGCACCACGTTGGCAGGTTTCTGGTTGATTTTGGCAAGTGCCAGAGCGGTGAACACACACAGCACAGACACGATCAGCACCGGAACCCCGATCAGGGCCACTTCAAGGGTGTTGTTGCCGTGGAACTGTGCAGGTTCGTTGGCTGCACCGGGCTTGGTGGGTTTTTCACCGGGACGGGTTTTGAATTTTTGCACCACCCACCACAGGGCACCCCCTGTGACCACCAGCACCAGAAACGAAAAAATGCCTGCGACCCACAGCAGGGTCTGCATGTTTTGGGTGGATTGTGCCTGTGGATCAAGAATGTGAATCCAGCGGTCGGCACCTCCCTGAGGCTGCTGCGCGTACGCTGCAGAGGTCAGGGCCACCAGCCCAAAGATGAACGATTGAAACGGTTTCAACATCACTCCTTTCCCTTCTCACGCTTGACTGAAACTTGTGCGAAAAGCCAGTGCTGGCATTTCAGATGCCGGGTCCATCTCTGGGGTTGGCCTGCCATCAAAAAACACTCCGATCAATGGCCATGGCAAGGAACAACAAAGCAAGGTAGAGCAGGGTGTACTTGTACAACGAGACAGCTTGCTTGCGGTTGATGTTCCGGTACAGCTCCAGAGAGCGCATCAACAAAATCATATTTAATACCAGTGCGCTTCCGAAGTAAATCCAGCGCACCTCACCCAGCAGCAAAGGAATCATAGACAACACGGCGGTCATGATGGCGTAGAGCCCAATTTGGGCCACGGTCATGCGTTCTCCGTAGACCACAGGCAGCATGGGGATGCCCACGGCAGCGTAATCGTCTTTGATCATGATGGCCAGTGCCCAGAAGTGCACAGGGGTCCAGAAGAAGATGATGAAAAACAGGTACCAGCTGAACAGGTTCAGGTCTCCAGTGACCGAAGCCCAACCCACCAGAGGTGGGAAGCAGCCTGCAGCACCACCAATGACAATGTTGTGCCAGGTGGCCCGTTTCAACCAGAGGGTGTAAATGAACACATAGGTCACCAGTCCGGCCATGGCCAGCAGGGCGGTGTTCAGGTTGGCGGCTTGCCAGAGCAAGAGAAATGAGCCCACGGTCAGGAGGCTTCCGAAGATGAAAGCATTGGTGGTGCTGATTTTGCCTGATGCACTGGGACGGGTGCTGGTGCGTTTCATGCGCTGATCGATGTCCCGATCAATGATCATGTTGAACACGCCCGATGCACCTGCACTCATGTAACCACCGATGAACACGGCCAGAAAAAGGTCCCAGGAGGGGAACCCTCTGGCAGCCATGATCATGGCCGTCATGGTGGTGAACAACAGCAAGCTGTTCACCTTGGGTTTGGTGAGGGCGAAATAGTCACGCCAGGTGGGTTTTTCCAGGGTTGACAGGGTGTGGGTCATGGGTTTACCTTCTCACGCTTCACCCAGCCATGATACCCGAGAAGAATCACCGCTAGCCACATGATGCAGGCCAAAAGCAAGTGCAAAAGCTGTAACCAGCCGGGTGCATGCAAGACATAATTGAAAATTCCAGCAATGACTTGCATCAAGATGATGAATTGCAGTCCACTGGCAGCGAGCCTGACTTCAGGAGCGGCCAGACGGCTGCCCATGGCTCTGGCCCAGATCACCAGAAAAACACTGGTCACAACGGTGAGGGTGGGGTGCATCAATTTCAGTTGGTCCAGATAGTATCTGGGATTGAAGGCCCGTTCAACCCCTTCCTGCAGAGAACCCACTGGATTGAGGGTGTTGCCCAGAGCAGCCACAGCTCCAGTCATGCCCATCAGGACCACCCCAACCACAGCCGCAATCAGACTGTATCTGACCCATGGGAGAGGTTGAATGGTGGCAGGCTTGACCTGACTGCGCAAGGCCGTCAGAGCCACTGTGCCTGTCAGCATCAGGGTGTTGGCCATGTGGATGGGCATGAACAGGGCACGCCCCAGAGATTGGTCTTGGCCCACCCATTCTTTTTTGACCAGCAGTGCTCCAACCAGACCTTCCAGAATCACAAAAAAGAGGTGCAGTCCTGCCCAGAAACGGGCAGGATGGGCTCTGGGGTAGCCCCTGAAGGCCCACACCACCAGGCCAATCGCACCCACCCCGCTGAGGGCGCTGGTGACCCGGTGCGCGAATTCGATCATGGTTTCTACACTCTCGGCCCTCGGGATGATCGTCCCGTTGCAATCGGGCCAATGGTCTCCACAGCCAGCGCCGCTTCCAGTGATGCGAACCCATGCGCCCCAGAGGATCACCAGCACGTTGTAGCCGAACAAAAACCAGGCAAACGTGGTGAAGTCGATCCGCACAGGACCCAGGGTGAGGGGTTTGATTCCTTGCTGCATAACATCCTCTATTCTAGTCAGCCAACAGGGGTTGACGCAGGACAATTGTCCTCAAACATCTGTGGTTTCAACTTTTATGCTGGAGGGTGATCTGTGGGGTGGAAACAGGTTCAGTTTGTTTCTGGGGCCACAGATTCCATGTTAGGCCATTTTTGCAAAGGTGGTCCTTTGGATACAGTAAGATGGTCGAACTCAGGAGGTTTGCAGCAGTGGGGGAACTCATTTCGGATCTTTCAGTGATTTTCATCGTGCTCAGTGGTGTGGCTCTGGTGCTCGGTGTTTTTTTCATCAAAACCAACCGCAAACAGGAACACATGGTTGCCATGTTGACGGCTTGTGGACTGGCCGTGGTTTTTCTGGTGCTGTACCTGACCAAACTCGCCCTCGGTGCAGGCAAGACTTATGCTGGACCTGAACAGTACAAAAATCTGTATCTGTTCATCCTGGTGACCCACAGCATTCTGGCTGCTGCCAACGGTCCTCTGGCCATCATGGCGGTCATCAATGCCCTGAAAGGCAGAAAAATGGCCGATGGCCGTCTGGAACGTTCCAGAGAGCGTGGTCCGGACACCTACTTTAAACGTCACCGCATGTGGGCCCGATGGACCGTCCCGGTCTGGATTTATGTGGCTGTGACTGGATGGGTGATTTACTGGGTGATGCACAACTACGGTGCGGTCAAAGGCACGGTTTAACCCCAATTTCTGTTCCAACAGGTGTACACCTCCCGCAAGGGAGGTGTTTTTGGTGTACTTCGCGCAGCAGTAGCGATACACCAGTTTTGGACTGCGTAAAATAAAGGCATGCCCAAGTACACAGTGCCTGATTTTGCAGCCATGCAGGGAAAACAGAAAATCGTGATGCTCACCGCTTACGATTATGCTGGTGCCGTGATGGCAGAAACTGCGGGTGTAGACGTGATTCTGGTGGGAGACAGCCTTGGAATGGTGGTTTTGGGCTACGAATCCACGGTTTTTGTCACCATGCAAGACATGATCCATCACACCCGGGCGGTCAAAAGAGGGGCAAAAGAGACCTTTGTTGTTGTGGATTTGCCTTTTGGAACTTTCCAGACAGGCTTGACCGATGCCCTGAGAAATGCCGTGCACCTGATCCGGGAAACCGGGGCAGATGCCGTCAAAATTGAAGGTGGAGAAGAAGTCACTGAAATCATCCGTCACCTCTCCCGCTCCGGCATTCCTGTGGTGGCCCATGTGGGTCTCACCCCTCAAACAGCTGTGAACCTTGGAGGATTCAAGGTTCAGGGCAAAACCGTGCAGGATGCCCAACAGATCATGCAAGATGCGCAGGCGGTTGCAGATGCAGGGGCTTTCATGGTGGTTCTGGAGGCGATTCCCGCTCCTCTGGCCCAGCGCATCACCGAGCGTTTGAAAGTGCCCACCATTGGCATTGGTGCCGGACCCCACACCGATGGTCAGGTGTTGGTTTACCACGACCTTCTCGGGCTCTTTGACCGGTTTACACCCAAGTTTGTGAAACAGTATGCCCAGATGGCCAAACTGGGCACCGAAGCCATCCAGAACTATGTCACCGAAGTCAAAGCAGGTGTGTTCCCTGCACCAGAGCACAGCTTCAGCATGAAAGAAGAAGTTCTGAGCAGACTTTACTGAAGGCTTGAATGAAAAATCCCCTCCATGGTGTATGGAGGGGATTTGATTTTGAAGATCAGCCCAGAGCTTTGAGGTCAGACAGGAGTTCCTGAGCGCGTTCACGCATGGTGGCGTCTTCGGTGGGGTCTCCCAGAGAGTGCAGGCCTCCGTGGTAGGCATCAGGATCACCAAACATGCGGCTGAGCAGCTCAAACTCTTGCTTGGAGCGCAAAGAGCCGTCTCTGCGGAAAGTTTCGGTGAAGTAAGCCTGATACATCTGGGGGCTCAGTTCGCCTTTCAGGAAGCGCTCGGTGAGGTCGATGTAAGGGGTGAGGTTCCCTTTGACTTCGCCTGCTTCGTCTTGACGCTCTGGAACGTACTGGTTGAACACCGGCCCCAGAGCTTCAGGGGTGATGTCCCAGTTGTCCACATCGAAGACCGCTTGTTGGTCTTTGAACAGGATGAACTGTGGGCTGTGGTGGATGATGCCCGTCAATTGGGCCACATGGTTGCTGGCGGGACGCCATTCCACCACGCGAATGAAACCCACAGGCAGATCGTGGTGCTTCAGGAACTGCTCCACAACACTGAAACCCTGCATGGTTTTGTGGCAGGTGCCTGCTTTGAACACAGCAGAGAGGGGGTTTTCGGTCAGAAAGGCATCGACTTCTTCGGGGGTGGTCAGAGGTACCAATTGCATACCTCACAGTTTAACCTGCTCCTCTGTGCACACTGTTATGCGGATTTCAAATGGTCAGGTGCCCCAGAGGGTGATTTTCAGGTGGCTTTCCTGCTCAAAAGGAAAGTCTGGTGCCACAGGAAGGCTCTGGACAAATTTAAGTTGGGGATTTTCTTTGCGGATTTGCTGCTTGAAATCCCGCAAGGTCAAACCCGAGTGGTTGCAACAGGCCAGAAGCAGACCGCCCCGACTCAGGACAGGTAGGGCTTCTGTGACCAGTCTGCCGTAGTGGGTTTCGGCACGCCAGATGCCCTGTTTTCCTCTGGAAAAGCTGGGAGGGTCCAGAATGACCAGATCAAAAAGATCACCCCGTTTGTGGAAGCGCCTGAGCCATTCCTGCACATCTCCATAAATGAAGTCCAGAGGGTCTGGTTCAAGGCCATTGAGCAGGTGGTTCTCTTTGCCCCACTCCAGCACTTTGCGGCTTGCGTCCACATTTTTGACTTTCTGACTGCCACCCAGACGGGCATTCAGACCGAAGCCACAGGTGTAACTGAAGGTGTTGAGCACCCTTTCAGGTGCATGCTGATGGACCCATTCTCGGGCCAGGCGCATGTCTGCAAAGAGCCCCACGCTCAGGTCAGAGCCGGGCCTGAACAGGTACTGGACTTTTTGCTCCACGCCAATCAGCTCGGGTTGAGGAGGGCCCCAGACTGGATCTGGTGGACTGAGGTGTTCCCTTGAAGTGTTGGCAAGGTGTCGGGCTTCCACAGGCCGTCTTTTCACATACAGGGTGTCCAGAGGCAACACATCCTGAAGGGTTTGAAAAATGACCTGTTCTTCTGGGTTAGAAAAGTGGCGGTACAGGCTGAGGATGCCTGTGCGGTCGACCACGTCCAGAGCCATGTCCTGCATTTCCGTGAGGTGCAATGCCCGGAAAAAGTTGGTTTCCGGAAGCAAGTGCAGGTTTTTCCGGTGGTTCCAAGCATGGGTGAGAACCGAAGCAAGCTCAGACATAAGCTTTTAATATACTTCAGACCCATCAAAATTTCCATTTTTAAAATTGTTTGGCCGAAACAGTCTTTGATCATTTTTTATATGGTTTAAACCTCAGATCAATAGCTTGTTTCAGGATGTTGCTCCTTTTTCAAGAATTTCCTCTGGTTTCTTGGATGCCCCTTGAAGACTAGGGTGAATACTTATGTTCTCTCTGTGTACAAACCCCTCAGGGAAAACATGTAGACATTTGCGGCGATGTCGTATTTTTCTAATATTCAATCTAGAAAACGATGTTTGGAAGAAGAAAAAAGTGATTCAAAATTTTCTTTCGGTATGTAAAAAAATTATTTTGTATATACAACTCATTCGGTTGTCATGCCTCAAAAACATCAAAAAATATGCATAAATATTCATTGACTTGTCTGTGAATTGCATGGATCTCTGGAAATTGTCAGGAATTTGTATCCAAAATAAGAGTAAACCCAGTTCAAAAAATGCATATCCTTACACTTCGATCCCAGATCTGACCTGATTGACAGCAATCAAGCAGAACGGTATAACCCTTTTCATCAATCTGGTTTGAGTTCGAACAATGTGCCTGAGAAGGCACAGGGAGGGATGTTGTATGCGCAAGTTACAAGTCGGAGTTGTTGTCCTCACTGCCCTGCTCGCAGCCTGCTCCAGTTCTGTCACCCCTGTGGTGGATGCCCCAGCCATGACGCTGGACAGCAAAGCTGAATTCGTGCCTGGCGAAGTGATTGTCAAGTTCAAAGAAGGTGTCTCTGCACAGGGCAGCAGCAAAATGGGCATTCAAGCCAGTGTGGACCGCACCCTTGGCGGTGGAGAAGTGGTTTTGAAACTGGACGGCTTCAGCAAACAAGGTCTTGATGAAGTGGCCACCCCAGAGACCAGTGCTGGAAAAGCTGTTCTGGCTGCCATTGCCAAACTGCAGGCACAGGGCGATGTGGAATACGCAGAGCCCAACTTCATCATGAAAGCCAATGCAGTTCCCACCGATCCTTACTACGCCACTTACCAGTGGGACATGCCCCAGATGAACCTGCCTCTGGCCTGGAATGTGACCACTGGAGTGGGCAGCCCTGTGGTGGCCGTGATTGACACAGGCAAAACCAACCACCCTGATTTGGCTGGTCGCTGGGTGACCGGATATGACTTCATCTCCAGTTCCACAGCTGCCAAAGACGGCAACGGACGGGACAGCGATCCCACCGACGTGGGCGATGGCGGTGTGTGCAGTGGTCAGACTTACCCCAACTCATGGCACGGCACCCACGTGGCTGGAACCATCGGTGCAGCCACCAACAACGGTGTGGGTGTGGCTGGGGTCAACTGGAATGCCAGAATCAGTGCCTTGCGCGTTCTGGGCAAATGTGGAGGCAGCACGACTGACATTGCAGATGCCATCCGCTGGGCTGCAGGCATTGCGGTGACGGGTGTTCCCACCAACCCCAACCCTGCCAAAGTGATCAACATGAGCCTCGGGGCATACACCGGCTCTGCATGCCCTTCCACCTACCAGAACGCCATCAATGCAGCTGTGGCCAGAGGCGTGACTGTGGTGATTGCAGCAGGAAATGACAACAAAACCGCCTCGGGTGCTGTGCCTGCCAACTGTGCCAACGTGGTGACCATTGCTGCCACCCGCAAAGATGGTGGACGCGCTTGGTACTCCAACTACGGCTCTGTGGTGGATGTGGCTGCTCCCGGTGGTGAAACCGATGACGCCAACGGTCAGATTGACCGTGATGGTGACGGTTATGTGGATGGCATCCTCTCCACCCTGCTGAACAGCACCGGTTCCAGCTACAACTACACCTTCTATCAGGGCACCAGCATGGCCACCCCCCATGTTGCAGGTCTGGTCAGCCTGATGTACGCCGTGAAACCCACCATCACCCCTGCACAGGTGGAAAGCATCCTGAAAAACACGGCCCGTCCCATCACCAGCACCACTTGCAATGTGGGCTGTGGTTCTGGCCTCGTGGATGCTTACGCTGCAGTCAACTCTGCCAAGAGCCTTCCCTGAGTGTAGGGTTGCAGAAAAGACGAGCAGGCCATCTGAACTGAAAAGTTGACAGTTCACAGCAGACAGCAAACCTCTAGACCCTACGCCACTCAAAGAGAAAGCAGGATCATTTTCTCCTGCTGAACATCAAAATCCCCCGAAAGGGGGATTTTTGTTTTGAGGAATCCTCAGATGGTTCAGATCTGGCTGTACCACGTTTTGAAAGCGTTCAGTCCACGGTCAAACATCAGAGGGCGTTTTTCCCGTTTACCCAGTTTTTTGCGGCCTTCAATGGTGAACTCTGGAACCAGAGCCCAGTTGGTGTTCATGGGCTGGAAGCCTTTGGGGTTGGCACTGGCCAGATAACGCACCAGACCGCCCAGCATGCTTTCTTCGGGTGGACACACCGGTTCCAGACCCAGAGCCAGCCTTGCGGCGTTGGTGCCTGCAAGCCATCCGGTGGCTGCGCTTTCCAGATAGCCTTCGGTGCCTGACAGACACCAGCCACCAGCACATTTGGGTCTTTTTGAAGTTGCAAGGTGTCCAGCAGGACTTTGGGTGCACACAGGTAAGTGTTGCGGTGCATCACCCCATAACGCACGATGTCTGCTTCTTCAAGACCGGGGATGCTCTGGACCATGGTTTTCTGGTCGCCCCACTTGAGGCCGGTCTGGAAGCCCACCAGACTCCACATCCGCCCGTCCTGATCTTCCTGACGAAGTTGCACCACGGCGTAAGGTTCGCGGTCGGTTCTGGGATTGTGGAGGCCTCTGGGTTTCATGGGGCCGAAACGGGGGGTGTCTTTGCCCCTCCGGGCAATTTCCTCAATGGGCATGCAGCCTTCGAAGAACTCCAGTTTTTCCCAGTCGTGGGGAGTGTGTTGTCTGGCTTCCTGAATGGTGTTGTACCAGTGGTCGTACTGGTCGCGGTCCATCGGGCAGTTGATGTAGTCGGCCTCCTGATCATAACGGCCCTTGCGGTAAGCAATGTCCATGTTGATGCTTTCAAAGGCAATCACAGGGGCAGCTGCATCGTAAAAAGACAGGTGCTCCCCGTCGGTGTAGCGCTTCAGGTCTTCGGCCAGAGCGTCTGAGGTCAGAGGTCCACTGGCCAGCACCACGATGCCCTCGGGAACCTGAGAGACCTCCTCGGCGTAAACCTTGATCAGGGGGTGGTTCTTGATCTGTTCGGTGATGTATTCGCTGAAGGACTCTCTGGCCACTGCGAGTGCGCCTCCGGCAGGCACCCGGGCTTTGTGGGCGGCTTCCATGATCAGGCTTCCTGCGTGTGCAATTTCGGCTTGCAAGAGGCCTTTTGCGTTGGTGTTGCCTTCGCCCCCGAGGCTGTTGGAGCAGACCAGTTCTGCAAAGTTGCCCGTGTGGTGGGCGGGAGTCATTTTTTGAGGACGCATTTCATACAGGTGAACCTGCACCCCGAGCCTTGCGGCGGCCAGAGCGGCTTCCGATCCACTGAGTCCTGCGCCAATGATGCTGATGCTTTTCACAGATGGTAGTGTACTGGTTTTTGGTTTCACAGGTTGTGCAACAAGGCAGATTTGCGGGCAGGACACTTGCAGTTGCAAAACCCACCAAGGATCTATATATTATTAGTGTACTAATTCCCTAGTACACTTATTGGGAGGAGGACAAGAATGACATGCACAGGCGAATTCATCTGTTGTCTCTGATTTTGCTGGGTTCAGCCCACGCCACCCCATTGCCTGCATTGATACAGCGTGTGGAAGAACAACCTGCGGTGAAAAGTGCCCTGCTGCAAGTGCAGCAAACCCGTTTGAAACTGTCTGCGCCGGGTGTGATGCCCACCCTTTCATTGGATGGCAGCGTGGGGACCGGACAATCTGCACTGACCGGAACCACAGACACTTCCAGTTCGGCTGGTGCAGGACTTGCATATGGATTCATCACTTCAGCACAACAGAAAGCCCAGATTGAACTGGACATTCAGAAGCTCGAAGCAGACCTGAACCGTGCCCGAGTTGCAGCCCTGAAAGACCTGCTGGCAGCAGAACATGCCCAGCGCAAAAACACGGTGCTGGTCAAGCAGGCAGAACTGGATTTGCGCATCCAGCAGCTCGAACTGAAAACCAGAGAGGCCCGCTTTGCGCTGGGTGCATCCACAGCAACACAGGTGTCCCAGAGCCAATTGATGGTCAAAAAGGCAGAACTGACCCTCAAACAACAACAGGCTGCCCTCAGGAAATCGGTGCAGGATTTGCAGCGACTCAAACTTGCGGATCCACAGACCTTGCCTGAATTGCCCACACCACCTCTGGATCAACCTTCATTTACGTCAGAAGTGTTACAAGCCCAGCAGAATGTTTTGCAATTGCAGTTGCAGGGATTCAAATTGGGCATGGAGGCTTTTCCTGAGCTTCAACTCTCAGGCAGTTATTCAAATGCGGGGAACACCCTTTCAGCAGGCATCAATCAAAATCTGGATGCCCAACTCAATTACAGCCGTGATTTTCAGGGGAATGTTCAGGAAAGCTGGAACCTCAAACTCTCAGCCAAATTCACACTGGACCTGACCCGAGGTGCAACGCAAGCCCTCAACCAGAGTCAGCTTGAACTGGCATTGCAAGACCTTGTCCTCAAACAACAACAACTGGCCGAGCGTAAAACCGAGTTCAGCCAGCAACTGCAAGACACCCTGAACCTGATCGAGGTGTCCCGTCAGGTGCAAGACCTCAGCCTGACCACCTTCAAACAGGAACAGGAACGCTTCAAGCAAGGTCTGGTGACCGAAGCCAGCGTGTTGCAAGCCGAAAGCCAACTTTTAAAAGAACAGCAAAACCTGCAAGACCTTTTTCAACAGCAGTTTGAACTGCAACTGCAACTCTGGGAGGCATCCACATGGTATCCGCAAAATGGCAAATGATTCTGGTTTTCATGGCATCCAGCGCTCTGGCCGTCAACACCGCTCCGCTTTACCCCTCCGCCATCCAGAAAAGCACCAGTTACCAGCAAGCGGTCTCTGAACTTCAGGAAGCCCAGAGCAGTTTGAACCGCACCCAGAGTGATCCCATCGCCCTGAAGCCCGAATTGCTCAGTGCCAAACAACGTCTGGACATGGCACAGTCTTCTCTGGTCTCACAGGGATTGCAGGTGCGTCAGGCTTTGTTTGCAGATCTGCAAAATCTGGAGGTCTTGCAAAACCAGCAAGAAACCCAGAGCCTGTCTTTGCAGGTGGCGCAACTGAATGCACAGGCTGCGCGGGCGAAATTCAAGGCCGGCGCAGCCACCCAGTTGGACCTGAACAAAGCCGAAAACGATCTGGAAGGTGCTGAGAAAGACCTTCAGGCGACCAAAAAACAGCTTCAGGATGCTCAGGAGCGTTTCAAGAAACGTTATGGCAAGACCCCAGATTTGACTGGCGACGAAAACATCAAATGGACCTCTGAAGCTTTGCAAAAAGCCATGGAAAACCATCCCAAACTGCTGAAAGATGCTGCTGCTCTGGAAAATGCTGAACTGCAGTACCTGATCAAATCCAGCGACCTGAGCCCCAGCATTGAAGTCCAGCAGGCCAAAAACACGCTGGACAACGCCAAGGGCACCCTTGCAGAAACCCGCAAAGAGCTGCAAGAAGGCCTTGAAGATGCCCTGAACCAGCACCAGAGTGCTGTGGACGCCCTGACCGCCAGAGAAAAAGCCTTGAAGCTGGCCCAGAGCAGTTACAGCACCCAGAACAGCCGGTTCCAGAAAGGCTTGATCTCCAAGTTGCAACTTTTGCAAGCTGAGCTGGAAGTCAAAAATGCTGAAGGCGCAGTGCTGCAAGCCAGAAACAACCTCGGGAAAGCTGCTTACGGGGTCTTGGTGGCAGCCAACCACTTCCCATGGCAGGAGGGGCAATGAAAGCCCGCAATGTGATCATCACGGTGCTGGTGATCGGCGGGGTGGGTGCAGCCGCTTTTGCCCTGATGCCCAGAAAACCGCAATTGCCTGAAGTGACCACCAGTCCGGTGGAAGAAAGCACTTTCGTGAAGGAAGTCAGTGCTGTGGGCACCGTGAAAGCCACCCGCAACCGGGCTCTGGCCTTCACCAATGCAGGCACTGTGCAAACCGTGACCATCAAAGTGGGCGATGGGGTAAAAAAAGGTCAGGTCCTGATGACCCTGGATGCCCGAGCCCTGCAAACCGACCTGACCAGTGCAAAAGCCAGTTTGCAGGCCGCTCAGGCAGATTTGCTGAAGGCAGAAGGGTCTGTGCAGTCTGACCGTCTGGATTCCCGAAAAACAGTGGCCCAGAGCAACAATGCCCTGCTCAGTGCCCAGAGCGCTTTGCGTGTGGCAAAAGAGCAATTCAAACTGCAAGACCAGCTTTACCAGATTGGCTCGGTGTCCAGAACCGAATGGGAACAATCCAGAACCACCCTGCAAGATGCCCAGATCAAAGTGGACAATTCCCAACTGGACCTGGAAAGTGCAAAGGTCAGGGAGCAAAGTGCACAGAAACTCTCTGCATCCATTCTGGAGAATGCGCGCAGCACTTTGCAAACGGCCAGAACCCGGGTTCAAACCCTTGAGAAGCAACTTCAGGATGCTGTGCTGAAAGCCCCCATTGATGGGGTGGTCAGTGTGCTGAACGTCACCTCGGGCGGTTTTGCTGGTGCTGGAACCTCGGTCATTGAGATCACCGACCTGACCGAACTGTACCTTGAGGTGCCGTTCAACGAAACCCGCGCCAGAGAACTGCAACCGGGTCAAAAAGCCACGCTGGAATTTGATGCTTTGCCAGGTCAGACCGTCCAAGGCTCGGTGAGTCGGGTGGACCCCACCGCCACCCGAGGTCAGAACAGCAACAGCACCATCAATGTGAACGCCCAGATTGCTTTCCAGAAATCCGAAGTCAAACCGGGTTTCACGGCCAGCGTCAAAGTGGAAACCCGCCGTTTGCAGAAAGCCATCACTGTGCCTCTGGAGGCCATCACCGAAGCAGAAAACACCTACGTTTACCGGATCAGACCGGACGCCTCTGGAGAAGGGCTGATCGAAAAAGTCAATGTGAAAATTCTGGACCGCAACCTCAAAGAAGCTGCCATTGAGGGATTGCAACCCAGAGATCAGGTGCTGACCCTGAATCTGGACACCGTGAAGGCAGGTGAAAGGGTCCGGGTGGCCCAACCATGAACGTCATCGCCCTCAAGAACATCATCAAAGTGTATGGCACAGGTGAGGGAGAGGTTCGGGCGCTTGATGGGGTCAGTCTGAACATCCAGAAAGGGGAGTATGTGGCCTTGATGGGCCCTTCTGGAAGCGGAAAGAGCACCCTCATGCACATCCTCGGGTGTCTGGATTTGCCTTCCAATGGGGAATACTGGTTGTCGGATCAGAATGTCTCTGGCCTGACAGAGGACCAACTCGCAGAGGTGCGCAACCGCAGGATTGGCTTTGTCTTTCAGGCCTTCAATTTGCTGGCCCGCACTTCTGCACTCGCCAATGTTGAATTGCCCCTTGCTTACCGGGGAACTTCCAGAGCAGAACGAACCAGACGAGCCAGAGAAGCCCTTGAGCGGGTGGGCTTGGGTGGTCGCCTCCACCACAAACCCAGTGAGCTTTCGGGTGGCCAAAAGCAGAGGGTGGCGATTGCGCGCGCTCTGGTTCAAAACCCCGATGTGCTGCTGGCAGACGAGCCCACCGGAAACCTCGATTCCAAAAGCACCCATGACATCCTCGCCCTGTTTGATGAACTGCACCGGGAAGGGCGGACCATCGTGCTGGTCACCCACGAAGATGAAGTGGGGGCCAGAGCTGGACGCATCATCCGCCTTCGGGACGGCAGGCTGGAGGAAAAAGCATGAATGCTCTGGAAAACCTCGCCACGGCATTTCAGGCGATTTTTGCCAACAAACTGCGCAGCGTCCTGACCATGCTCGGGGTGATCATCGGGGTGTTTGCGGTGTCCACGATGCTGTCTCTGGGCCAGATGGCCACGCAGGCCATCACTGGACAGTTGAATGACATTGGTGGAAAAACCATTTTCATTCAACCGGTGTATGAAGCTGGAAAACCTTACCAGCTTTTCACGCAGGCAGACATCGATGCCCTTCTGCGCCTGCCCATGAATGATGTGTCCACCAATGGATCCAGCCTGAACATCACTTATCGCAACAAAGAAGTGTCGGTCAATGTGCAGGGCACACGGTCCAACTTCAACCAACTCACCCGTGAAGCCAAAATCGTTCAAGGCCGCTACTTCAGTGTCTTTGAAGAGAAAAGTGCTTCTCAGGTGCTGGTCCTCAGTCAGAAAACCGCCAGCAAGGTTTTTGGCACTGAAAGTCCAGTGGGCAAGGTGGTCCGTGCCGTCAGAGACAACGGCAACCGCGAAGAGTACACCGTCATTGGGGTGACCCAGGACCTCGGAGCCCTCTTCAGCAATGGAGACTCTGGATTCATTCCCATCACCACCAGTTGGAGGGGGGGGTATCAGGACCGTGGAGAATACGGTTACCTGCAGTTCCGTCTGAATCCAGAGGCCAGCACCGAACAGGTGCAGCGTCAGGTGCAGTCCATTCTGGAACGTCGGCGCAGCCCAGAGTCTTTTTCGGTGACCAACGTGGACCAGTTTGTGCAGCAATTCAACCAGATCACCCTGATTTTGCAGGCTTTGCTGGCCGGCATTGGTGGGCTTTCCTTGTTGGTGGGTGGCATTGGCATCATGAACATCATGCTGGTGAGTGTCACCGAACGCACCCGAGAAATCGGCCTTCGCAAAGCCATTGGAGCCAAACGGGGAACCATCTTGCAGCAGTTTTTGATTGAAGCTGTGGCCCTGACCGCTCTGGGAGGTGCCATCGGGTATGTGCTCAGTTTGCTCACCATTGTGGGAATGGCAGCAGCCCTGCCCAGCATTTTCCCTCAGGTGATCATTTCTCCCACCACTGGGATCATTGCGTTGTTGGTCAGTGTCTTGACGGGAGTGCTTTTTGGCGTCTGGCCTGCCTCCAGAGCAGCAGCTTTGCCCCCCATTGAAGCCCTCAGGTACGAATGAAGAAATGCAAAAGAAAAACCGCCTTTTGGGCGGTTTTTGGTTTTTGGTTTTCAGCCTTCTGTGCGGGCAAAGATCATGCGACCCACGTTGGTCTGGATGTTGGAAAGCACCACCACATTTTTCAGTTGGCCTTTGTAGGGGGCACCATCTTCCACCACCACCATGGTTCCATCTTCAAGGTAAGCCACACCCTGTCCAGCCTGCTGGCCTTCTTTGGTGATGGTGACCTGCACCACATCTCCAGCGTTGTAACGGGCTTTGATGGCTGTGGCCAGAGCGTTCAGGTTCAACACATTGACGTCTTGCAGTTTGGCCACCCGACCAAGGTTGTAGTCATTGGAAATCAGTTTGGCCTGCGTTTCTTGGGCCAGTTTGACCAGTTTGTCATCGACGGTTTTGATGTTGGCATCGTCCCAATCGATGACCTTCAGGGTGGTGATGCTGTGCAGTTGCTCCAGAACCTCCAGACCACGTTTGCCTCTGGCCCGTTTGCTGGGGTCTGCATGGTCTGCCAGAAATTGCAGTTCGCGCAGCACAAACAGGGGAACCACCAATGTGCCTTCCAGAAACTGGCTTTGCAGCAGCTCAATGATGCGGCCATCGATGATGACATTGGTGTCCAGAATTTTGGGATTGGGAATTTTGGTGGGTTTGGGAGCATTGGTGTTGCCCACAAAAGAACCAAAGAAGTCGCTGTTTTTCAAGGAAAAGAAGATGAAAAAGCCAGCCAGCACACTGGTGGTCAGCAAACTGAAGCCCCAGTGGTAGAAAGGGGCATTGGACAGCAAATTGTTGAGGAGCACACTGACCAGCAAGCTGAGGATGGTGCCAACAGTGACAGCCATCACCCGTTTGGGCTGGAGGTTGACCAGAACTTTGATCCATTGCTCGACCCGGCGGGCAATGGGTATTTCCACACGCTTGGACAGCACATAACCCGTGAGGACCCCAGCAATCACCAGATACACCAGATTGGTGGCAGATCCCTGAGGGCCACCTTGCAAGATGGGGAACCACATCAGAAGAAGGTAAGAAAGGTATCCCCCGGAAAGCATGATGAGGATGCGGATGATTTGGGGTATCCAGTTCATTTTACCCGTCCATTATAGCCAAAGATTCGATGAAAAATGAGCGAAAGTCCGTTTCGAAAGTCAGACATGCTTTCATTTTCGCTTTTTGAACCTTTCTGTGACAAATGCCGATCAGGATTTGAGGCTCCAGAGGCTGGTCATGGCGCTCTGGATGTCCCTCACAGCAAACATGCTTCCCTGTACACCCGCCGGACAGAGCAACTGGTCGTAACCTGCACGGATGGCTTCTTCTGCCCGTCGGATGGCTTGCTGTACGGTGCGCACCTCTCCTGCCAGACCCACCTCTCCAAAAACCGCCACTTTCTCTGGAACGGCTTTCGAAACCACAGCACTGTAAATGGCCAGAGCCACGGCAAGGTCCAGTCCCGGATCGTTGATGCGGATGCCCCCTGCAAGGTTCACGAAAATGTCGAGGCCACTGAGGGTCAGATTGAAGCGTTTTTCCAGCACAGCGATGATCACATCCACCCGTTTGGGATCCAGACCCACCACCACCCGTCTGGGATTGGGATAAGGGGTTTTGGAGGCCAGAGCCTGCACTTCCAGCAGCAGGGGACGGTGTCCATCCACAGTGGCAGCAATCACACTGCCGGGCGCACCAATGGGACGCTCTGCAAGAAAAGCAGCACTCGGGTTTTCGACGGCCACCAGACCCTCTGATCGCATCTCAAACACCCCGAGTTCACCTGCTTGACCAAAACGGTTTTTGACACTTCTGAGCAGCCTGAACTGGCCCACCGACTCCAGAAACACAGTGGCATCCACGATGTGTTCCATCACTTTGGGACCGGCCACCGTTCCATCTTTGGTGACGTGACCCACCAGCACCACACTGGCCCCGGTTTCCTTGGCATAACGGGTCAGGGCAGCGGTGGCTTCGCGCACTTGTGAGATGCTGCCCGGCGTTCCATCTTCCGAAACCTGCACGGTCTGGATGGAGTCCACGATGCAGAGTTTGGGTTTGTGCTCATCCAGCAAACCTCCGATGTGGTCTGCCCGGGTGTCACGGGTCATCATGAAATCGCCTTTGACGCCCAGACGGTCTGCACGCAAGCGGATTTGCTCCAGAGATTCCTCTCCGGCCACATAAATCACGTTGTTGCCTCCCTGAGCAAGACATTCTGCAACCTGCAAAAGCAAGGTGGATTTGCCAATTCCGGGTTCGCCACCAATCAGGGTGACTGAACCTGCAACCAGACCTCCGCCCAGCACACGGTCCAGTTCACTCAGGCCGGTGGGGGTGCGGGGTTCTTCTCTGCGGCTGACTTCGGTCAGGCGGGTGATTTTGCCCCCACGGATGCCCCCGTAAGCCCCTCCTGCTGCTGTGGGCAGGGGAGAAGGTGCAAGTTCTTCAAAAGTGCCCCACGCCTGACAGTTCGGACACCGCCCGAGCAGTTTGGGGGATTGGTAGCCACAACTCTGGCATTGAAAAGTGGTCAGGTTCTTTTTGGCCACAACAGGTTCCTTCTGGACAGACAAAGTTGGAAGACGGTTGAATTCACCCTTCCATTCTACACATTATGTTTTGAACGTATTGGGGTGTGTATCAGGATTCTGCCGGAATGTGCATGAAGGACTTCCCCTCATGAGCATCCCAGCAAAAAAAACCCCTCTGGAGAACCAGAGGGAGAACTTTCACAACGGTTTGAAGCTCAAGCGAGGATCTTGGAATCCATGCTGGCCCGGTCGAAGGTCAGATGGTTGTCCTTGACGGTGACGGTCAGTTCGCTGCCGTCTTCCAGCAACTCAAGGGCCAGAGGATCTTCGATTTCTTCACGGACCACGGTGCGCAACTGGCGGGAAGAACCCAGAGCGTGCTTGCTGGAACGGGCTTTGAGTTTGGAGACCAGCCACGGAGCCACGGTTTCTGCAAAGCGCACTTTCAGATCGCGGGTGGCCAGTTCTTCTTGCATGTCGGCGAGCAACTGACGGGCGACCAGCACCAGTTCGGTTTCTCCGAGGGCTTTGAAGCGGATCACATCGTCCAGACGGTCGAGGAACTCTGGGGTGAAGATCTGGCGCAGGGGCTGGGTGTCCTCCACTTTGACGGGGCTGAAACCCACCCCGGGACCGGTGTTGAAGCCGGTGTTGGAGGTCATGATGATGATGGTGCGGCGGAAGTCCACAGTGCGGCCCAGACCATCGGTGAGGCGTCCATCGTCCAGCACCTGAAGGAAGGTGTTGTAGATGTCAGGGTGTGCTTTCTCGATTTCGTCGAGCAGGATCACACTGAACGGTTGACGGCGGACCGCTTCGGTGAGGCGTCCCCCTTGTTCGTGACCGACATATCCGGGAGGGGAACCGATCAGTTTGGAGATGCTGTGGGGCTCCTGAAATTCGCTCATGTCGATGCGAATCAGGCTGCGCTCACTGCCGAACAGGGTGCGGGCCAGAGCTTTCGCAAGGTGGGTTTTGCCCACGCCGGAAGGTCCGACGAACAGGAAGCTGGCTGCAACCCGGGTGCGACCTCCAAGGCCCAGACGGGCACGGCGCAGTGCACTGGAGAGTGCCTTGATGGCCTCTGGTTGTCCGTACACCTGATCCCTGAGGTTGTCTTCAAGGGTGGTGAGGGTGCTGGATTCACGTTCATCCACGTAAACCCCACCCATGCTGTTGATCACAGATTCGAGGTCTTCGCGGGTGACCATGGGCTCTCCAGCTTCGTCTTCGGAAACCGGGACCCCAAGGCTGAGGTTGATGCGCACCCGACTGGCGGCTTCATCGATCAGGTCGATGGCTTTGTCGGGGAAGTTGCGTCCGGGCAATGAGCGTTCACCAATGCGGACCGAGAGTTCCAGAATGGAATCTGGAATGATCACGCCGTGGTGCTCCTCATAACGGGGGCGCAGGCCTCGCAGAATCTCTAATGTTTCTGCGGGGTTGGGTTCCAGCACAATCACCGGCTGGAAGCGGCGTTCCAGAGCCGCGTCTTTCTCGATGTAGCGGTGGTACTCACCTGTGGTGGTGGCGCCGATCACCTGAATTTCGCCTCTGGACAGGGCAGGTTTGAGGATGTTGGCTGCGTCCAATGTTCCTTCTGCGCCACCGGCACCCACCAGGGTGTGCAGCTCGTCGATGAAAGCAATCACTTTCGCGTTGCGCAGTTCATCAATGATTTGTCTGAGGCGCTCTTCGAACTCACCACGGTACTTGGTTCCGGCCACCACGCCAGAGAGGTCAATGGACACCACCCTTGCCCCTTGCAGGTTTGCGGGAACACGCTTCTCGTGGATGGCCAGAGCAAGGCCCTCAACAATGGCGGTCTTACCAACGCCCGGATCACCAATCAACACAGGGTTGTTTTTGGTTCTGCGGGAGAGAATCTGGGTCACACGGCGAATTTCTTCGCTGCGTCCCACCACGGGGTCGAGCTTGCCTTCAGACGCTTGCTTGGTCAGGTCACGGCCATACTCGTCAAGGAAGGGAGTATGGACGGGTTTGGGGTTGTTGCGGGTGTCTGCACTGGCCATGATGCGCCAGCGGATGGTGTCCACATCACGGGCCTGCTCTTGCAGGATGCGGTATGCGACCCCATCACCTTCACGGATGATCCCCAAAAGAATGTGCTCTGTGCTGGTGACCTGTGCCCCGAGGGCTTTGGCTTCTGCTGAAGCCAGCTCCATCACCCTGCGAGCGCGGGGAGTGATTGAGGGCGCGTCGTTCAGGCGACTTCCTTCTCCGCGTCCTATGATCTCTTCCACCTTGCGACGTAAGCCTTCGAGGGTGAACCCGAAGTCTTGCAGGATTTGACAGGCGGTGCCCCCTTCACGCATCAGGCCGAGCAGCAGGTGCTCGGGACCCACCATGGCGTGGCCCAAGCGGTTGCCTTCTTCACGTGCGTAATGGAAAACCAGTCTTGCTCGGTCATCGTACCTGTTCACCGTAGACCCCCTTCGTGGTTGTGTGAGTGTTGGGGCGTGGTGTCGCCTGTTAACGCAAGTTTAGCAGATCTACCTCTTACAGTATTGTTGTCAAGATTAAAGTTATAGACTTGCTTCTTCAGGGAAACTTTAAGTGGAAACGGCAATTGTAATGTGTACAGGTCATCTTGAAAAATGCAGGTTTTGAAACGAAATTTTCAAGTCCTGAACATGTGTTAACCTGAGGTTGGGTCACAGCAGGATGGGAGCAGGGACGTTTTGCCCTCGAAAGCCTTCGACCTCAACCGGATTTGCCCTGAAAATCCACTGTGCCAAAGCATACGTCTGGAAAGGGCAGCCTGCTCTTGAGTTAAGAAATGTGTTAGATTGAAAATGATACCTGTGCCGGATTTTGTGTGTCGCGTTTTCTACCCGAGGTGCGTGAGTGGATAGTAGTGTGCTGTTCGGAACCCAGTTTCCTCAAGATGCCCCCCAGTTGCAGGGCCTGATCGGTGTCCCTGTGCGTGGGGCAGCGACCCCTGAGGAGTTGTTGCAATTCACCCACCAGGGGTTGCCTGCTGCCATTGTGCTCAGAGAAGGGTTCAGCACCAGTCTCGCTTTGCCAGACCTGATTGCCATCATGGCACGCAGACCAGATCTGGGCATCACCCGAATGGTGGTTGTGGCTCCACCTGCCCTCATGCAGGCCTGTTATGAAGCAGGAGCAGATGCGGTGTTGCCTCTGGATTCCAGTGTGCCCACCATTGCACAGGCGGTCAAGCGTGCTGTGTCACGGTTCACCCGTGAAGGCAAGTTCCAGACCGATGTGGAAGAACTTCAGAAAAAAGTCGAAAACCACATCAAAGACGAGCGCACCCGTGACCAGCTGGTGCACATGCTGGTTCACGACTTGAAAAATCCCATCACGGCCATTCTGGGCTTGCTGGAAATCGTCAAAGACGACGGTGAGCGTCTGATTCCACCGGACCTCATGAACATGATCGAATTGGCCCGAGAAGAATCCCAGCACCTGCTGTATCTGGCTGCCAACATGCTGGATGTCCGCAAAATGCAGGCTGGCAAGATGGTGCTTTCCCTGACCCACATTCGCCCCCATGAATTGGAGCAGGTCATCGAACTGGCCAAGATGGATGTGGGCATTGCCCTCAAAGAGCGTCGCATCACCGTAAATGTGGACAAACGGTTCAACCATGTGCCTGTGGACCGGGACATTTTGCGCCGCATTTTTGCCAACCTGATCAGCAATGCCGTCAAGCACACCCGCACAGGTGGCCTCATTGAAGTGGTGGTGCGCCACCTTGACAATGCCCTGGAACTTGCCGTGCGTGACAACGGCGAAGGGATTCCTGCCCAGGACATCCCCAACCTTTTTGCTGCTTTCGAGCAATCCCGCCTGACCATGCACTCCCGTTTTGACACTGGAATGGGTCTGGCCTTCTGCCGTCTGGCTGTGGAACAGCACGGTGGCCGGATCTGGGTTGAATCCGAGCGGGGCAAAGGTGCAAGGTTTTACTTCACGTTGCCTCTGGAGAAACACGAAGACGACGACATCGAAGTGCTGAGTTGAAATCCAACGCCCCCGAGAAGGGGGTGTTTGAATCTGGTGTTCATGACCCATCTCTCTTTCCTGAAAAACACCTTGCCTCTGGTCTGGTTGGACCAGCAGGAGGCCCTGAATCTGCTTTACCAGCATGAGGTTTTGAACCACAAGCTGATCTGGGCCTGTGCCCGCAACCGGGATCTGGAGGCCTATGCCTTGCCAGAGCACAGGGGAGTGCTGCTCTGGGACCCGGAAACCGGGAACCTGATGGTCTCGGTGTTGCCAGAGGGTGTATATATAACGCCTGATCTCCTCAAGGGGGTGAAAACCGTCGAAGGTCCCCATGCCTCCATGAAACCTTTTTTGGAAGCGAATCCAAATCAGGATGTGCTGCCCAGAACCAGTCTGATTTACACCCTTGAATCCCAGCACCTGACCCTTGATCGGGAATTCCGACGCTTGCGTGCCGATGATGTGGAGGCTGCCAACTGGTTGATCGAGTTCAATGAAGAAACCCGTGGGCGAACCCTGACCCGCGCTGAAGCCCTGCGCATGCTCTATGCAACTTACCGCGAATTCTACATTCTGGAACACCGTCAGAAAGCAGCTGCAGTGGCGGCAGTGAACCGATGGACGTTCAATTACCGCAGTGTGAGCTTTGTTTATGTGCCGCCCCAATCCAGAGGCAAAGGTTTTGGACGCAGGCTGATGGCTTCCCTGAGCGCTTTTCTGATTCAGGAAAAACAAAAGAAGGTGCTGCTGTTTGCAGATCCAGACAATCTGGCTGCCAACCAGTTGTACCGCAGCTTGGGATTTGAAGTGGCAGGGGAGTACACCTCTCTGGTTTTATCTGAAGGCTGAACCAGGGTTTTCTTGGGGAATGCAGGTGCTGGGATTTTGCCATCGAAGCATGAGCAATCAGGGGTTCTCCTGATTGAACTTGCAAATGTCCTTGAGGTCCATTGGACAGTTGTCTAAAACACATTCCTGAGCGTCCCTTGACGGGTGACAGAAGGGAAGCAAAATCACTTTGCTCGCTGTCAGAAAAAACTCATCCTGTAAAGCGTTTAAGTGGAAATTGTGCGTATCGGTGGGGAAATTCTTTTATTTTTGTGGGCTTTATGGTATTACTGTACTGATCGTTTTGTCGTGCATCTGGCGTAGGGCGAAAGTCCCTGTTTGGTCGTTCGAAAGTATTTGTGCTTTTTTTCCCTAAATTGGTGAAAAAAAGCACGAGAGTAGGAGGGAGAATGGAATATTTCAACATCCTGATCATGTTCCTCGTTGCCGGAGGGATTGGTGTGCTCGCCGTGGCAGTCAGCGCAATTCTGGGGCCCAAGAAGCCATCCCGCACCAAGCTGATGCCATACGAGTCTGGAAATGACCCCGAAGGCAGTGCCAGAGAACGTTTTCCGGTTCACTTCTATCTGGTGGCCATGCTGTTCATTGTCTTTGACATTGAGACCGCCTTCTTCTACCCACTGGCTGTGGCCTACAAAAAACTCGGGGTGTTCGCTTTCTGGGAAGCCCTGACTTTTGTGCTGCTGGTGCTGGTGGGGTATTACTACATCCTCAGAAAAGGAGTGCTGGAATGGCGCTGAACGATCTGTTTACCAAAGATGTGCAGGAACTGGAAAATGCGGGCATCCTCTTCAGCAGTCTGGAAAAACTGGTGGCCTGGGGACGCTCGAATTCCATGTGGCCTGCCACGTTTGGTCTGGCCTGTTGTGCCATCGAAATGATGAGCTCCACCGACGGACGCAATGACCTTGCCCGCTTTGGATCGGAAGTGTTCCGGGCCTCCCCGAGACAGGCCGATGTGATGATCGTGGCCGGACGCCTCTCCAAAAAAATGGCGCCCATCATGCGACGGGTTTACGAGCAGATGCCCGATCCCAAATGGGTCATTTCGATGGGGGCCTGTGCAAGCTCGGGCGGCATGTTCAACAACTATGCCATCGTTCAGAACGTCGACAGTGTGGTGCCTGTCGATGTTTTTGTTCCGGGATGTCCACCCAGACCCGAGGCCCTGATTTACGCCGTCACCCAGCTTCAGAAGAAAGTGCGTGGTGAAGCCTACGACGAGAACGGTGAAAAACTCAAGGCGGTGGACGCATGGACCCGCTGAACGAACTGCTGGACCGCCTGAGCCTGAAAGTCATTCAGGGGCAGTTGCAGCATGTGGTCGTGGACCGCGATGAAGTGCTGCGCATTGGCCGCGAGTTTCAGCGTGCGGGTTTCCACCTGTTTGATGTGGTGGGTGCAGATTACAAAGACTACACCGAATCCCGTCCCAAACGTTTTGCCCTGATCTACAACCTTTACCGTGTGGAAACCAACGAGCGCATCTTCCTGCGCACATATCTGCACGATGGGGAAGAGGCCCCAAGCGTGTACTCGATCTGGAAAGCCGCCAACTATCTGGAGCGGGAAGTTTACGATCTGCTGGGCATTGTGTTCCTGAACCACCCGGACCTCCGCAAAGTCCTCACCCCCGAGGACCTCGAAGGCCACCCCCTCCGCAAGGACTTTCCCCTCGGGGAAACGCCCACCCTGTTCAACGAGGGGCGTTTCATTGATCCACCTGCATTCCGGGCAGGCCTGAACGGCAAAGAAAAAGGCCTCACCGGATGGCGTGGGGGCGAACGGGTCGGAGACCAGAGCACCCCCAGCTTCCCACCCACTGTGGATGTGTTTGAACAGAACGTCTCCAAAGGAGGTCTGAAATGACCCTGCTTGATCAGGAAGCCTCCAGCCTGCTGCACACCGAGGAAATGATCCTCAACGTGGGACCGCAGCACCCCTCCACCCACGGGGTCCTGCGGTTGGTGGTGCACATGAACGGGGAGTACATCACCAAAGTGGTGCCCCACATGGGTTACCTCCACACCGGATTTGAAAAGGTGATGGAGAACCGCACCTACCACCAGAACGTGACGTTCGCTCCGCGCACCGATTACCTTCACTCCTTTGGACATGAACTGGCGTATGTCCTCAGTGTGGAAAAACTGATTGGTGCCGAAGTCCCAGAGCGTGCCCAGCACGTCCGGGTGATTTTGCACGAACTCGGGCGCATCCACTCCCACCTCGTGTTCTTCGGAACGGGGCTTTTGGATCTGGGCGCACTGACCCTGCTCTTTTACTGCTTTCGTGAAAAAGAACACGTGCAAGACCTCTTTGAGGAGATCTCTGGCTACCGCATGAATCAGGGGTACTTCCGGGTGGGCGGTCTTTCCAGAGACATTCCGGACGGCTGGACCCAGAGCGTCAAGGATTTTGCCGACCAATTCGACAAAGCCATCGACGAGTACGAAGCCATGTTCCGGGCCAACCCGATCTTTCTGGCCCGCACCAACGGCATCGGCAAAATCACCGCCGAACAGTGCCTTGACATGGGCGTGACCGGACCCAACCTGCGGGCCTCGGGTGTGGCTCTGGACCACCGCAAAGCCAACCCCTACTCGGGCTACGAGCATTACAAATTTGATGTTCCCACCGCCACCGAGGGAGACTGCCTTGCCAGATTCATGGTGCGCCTTGAGGAAATGCGCCAGTCTGTGCGCATCATCCGTCAGGGTCTGGATTTCCTGAAGCCCGGCCCGGTCAAAGACCCCAACCGCAAAGTCAGTTTGCCTCCCCGCTTTGAGCTGGAAACCAGCATGGAAGCGGTGATCCACCACTTCAAACTGGTCACCGAAGGGTTCCACCCACCCAAAGGCGAAGTGTACGTGCCTGTGGAAACCGCTCGGGGCGAAGTGGGCTATTACATCATCTCCGATGGCGGAAGCATGCCTTACCGCCTGAAAATCCGCGCACCCAGTTTCATCAACTTGCAGATGCTGGAAACCGCCGGGATTGGCTGTCAGTTTGCAGACCTGATCACCGTGCTGGCCAGCGTGGACCCCGTGCTCGGAGACGTGGACCGCTAACGTTCAGGAGGATCAATGCTTTATTTTGCCGACAAACAGGACCTTGTGCAGGACATCTTCTCCAGGTATCCGGAGACCGAGCGCGGCAGACGAAGCGCCCTGATGCCGCTCCTCAGAGAAGTCCAGAACGCCTTTGGTTATGTGCCAGAGGAAAACATTGAAGAAATCGCCTCCTTGCTGGGCACCACCGCCACCGAAGTCAAATCGGTGATGAGTTTCTACTCCACTTACCACACCATCCCCACCGGAAAATACCACCTGCAGGTGTGCGCCACCCTGAGTTGCGCCATCGCAGGCAGCGATGAGTTGTGGGACCACCTTGTGGACGAACTGCACATCCAGCAGGGTGAAGTGACCCCGGATGGCCTGTTCTCCATTCAAAAAGTGGAGTGCCTTGGAAGCTGTGGAACGGCCCCCATGATGCAAATCAACGACGAGGGCTACCACGAATGCGTCTCCAAGAAGCGCATCCGCCTGCTGCTGGAAAAATTCCGCAGGGGCGAAAAATTTGATCCCGACATCCTGCCTCCCATTCCGATCAGAGAAGGGCAGCAGGAACTGGCCAACGGACTCCCTGCAGGTGGCGTGGCCACCACAATTCCCTCACTGGTGGAAGGTGAAGCATGACCCAGGCCCCTCCCAGACCCATCACCTCGGGCATTGACCCACGGTTCAAACCCACCCTGTACGCCAGAGTGGGCAAACCAAACAGTTACACCATCGACTCTTACAAGCAAGATGGAGGCTACACCTCCCTCAAACGGGCTTTTCAGATGGGCCCGGATGCCGTCATTGATGAAGTCAAAAAGAGCGGTCTGCGTGGGCGCGGAGGTGCGGGTTTCCCCACCGGTCTGAAGTGGAGCTTCATGCCCCTCAAGGACGGAAAACAGCACTACATCATCTGCAACGCCGACGAGTCCGAGCCCGGAAGCTTCAAAGACCGCTACCTGCTCACCGAAGATCCCCACCAACTGATTGAAGGCATGATCATTGCTGGATACGCCATGCGGGCCACCGTCGGATACATTTACATCCGCGGTGAGTACGTGCTGGCGGCAGAACGCATGTGGTCGGCCATCAAAGAAGCCAGAGCCGCAGGCTTGCTGGGCAAAAACATTCAGGGCAGCGGATTTGATTTCGACCTGCAGGTGCACCGTGGCGCAGGGGCTTACATCTGCGGTGAAGAGACTGCACTCATGAACTCTCTGGAAGGTCTCAGGGCCAACCCCCGTCTGAAACCGCCCTTCCCTGCAGCGGCAGGTTTGTATGGTTTGCCCACCACCATCAACAACGTGGAATCCTTCTGCGCAGCCACCCACATCATCAAGTACGGCCCCGAGTGGTTCGCCAGCATGGGCACCGAAAAGTCCAAAGGCACCAAACTGTATCAGGTCTCGGGTCCGGTCAAGCGTCCCGGCGTGTACGAACTGCCCATGGGCACCACCTTCCGCGAATTGCTTTACGACTGGTGTGGAGGTCCCACCGAAGAGATCAAAGCGATCATCCCTGGCGGATCCAGCACCCCCATGATGCCCTGGACCGACGAGATTCTGGACACCCCCATGGATTACGAAAGCGTGGCTTCCAAAGGCTCCATGCTTGGAACCGGCGGAGTGATCCTCCTGCCCAAAAGCATGTGTGCCGTGAACGCCACCTGGAACCTCGTGCGCTTTTACGCCCACGAATCCTGCGGTAAGTGCACCCCCTGCCGTGAAGGCATCTCGGGCTGGATGGTCAAGATGTACGAAAAACTCGTGCGTGGACGGGGCAAACCCGGCGATGTGGAACTGATTTTGGACATGAGCGACAACATCTCGGGCAAGAGCTTCTGTGCCCTTGCGGATGCTTGTATGGGCCCAGTTCTCAGCTCCATCAAGCTCTTCAGGGACGAGTACGACCACCTTGTGGTGAACGGCAAACCCATGTACCCCACCCAGTCGCGCTGGGCAGAGGAGTAAACATGGCCACTTTCAGGGAGAGAAAATGACGCAGCAGAACATGATCACCGTGATTGTCGATGGCAAGGAAGTGCAGGTTCCCGCCGGAACCAGTGCCATCGATGCCGTCTTTCAGGCAGGCCGGGATGTGCCGTACTTCTGCTCCCAGCAATACCTGAGCCCCATCGGGGCCTGCCGCATGTGTCTGGTGGAAGCTGGAACCCCCAGAAAGAATCCCGATGGAAGCTGGATTCTGGACGACGAAGGCAACAAGAAAATCTTCTACTTCCCCAAACCCATGGCGTCCTGCACCCTCGGGGCCAGCGACGGAATGGTCATCAAGAGCCAGACCGATTCCGTGAAAAAAGCCCAGGCGGGCATGATGGAGTTCACCCTCATCAACCACCCTCTGGACTGCCCCACCTGCGACAAAGGAGGCGCTTGCGAACTGCAAGACCGGGCTTTCGAGTACGGTTATGGGGTCAGCCGCTTCCAGTTTGACCGCAGACACGCCGAGAAGCACTACGAGCTTTCTGAATTTGTGATTCTCGATCAGGAGCGCTGCATCCACTGCAAACGTTGCGTGCGCTACTTCGAGGAAATCCCCAATCAGGAAGTGCTGGACTTCATTGAGCGTGGAGGACACACCTTCATTGACACCCTTGAAGGGGGCCTCCCGAGCAACTTCTCTGGCAACATCACCGACATTTGCCCAGTAGGGGCACTGCTGGACAATGTGGCCCGTTTCCGTGGCCGCAACTGGGAGTACGAGCACACCTCCACCACCTGCACCGCTTGCCCGGTTGGATGCTCCATCACCGTGGATTCCCGCAACGGACGTCTGGAACGCATCGTGGGCCGCGACAATCCCGAGGTCAACGAACAGTGGCTTTGCGATGCTGGCCGCTTCGGACACCCTTACGTGGATGAAGACCGCCTGACCCAGCCTCTGGTCAAGGTCAACGGAGAATTCCAACCCGCCACCTGGGAACAGGCCATCGCTGCCATCAAAACCGGTTTGCAAGGGGTGCCTGCCCAGAGCATCGGTTTTTACACCAAAGCCGACATCACCCTTGAAGAGGGAATCGCTCTGGAAAGCTTCGTGAAGCAAATTGGCACACCCAACGTGGACCACGCTCCCCGCTATGGCGTGGTCGTGAATGCACCTGCTGCCACCCTCACCGATGTGGCCACTGCAGATGCCGTGGTGGTGATCGGTGCAGACCTCACCGAAGAAGCTCCGGTGGTGGATCTGCGCATTCAGGAAATGCTCAAAGGGGGCATCCTGCCGCAGCAGTACGACTTTGGAACCGCCATTGCAGACTTGCGCCTGACCGAGCGGATGCACCGCCACCGTGAACGCCTCGCGGTGTTTTACCCCACCCGCACCCGCATGCATGATGTTGCTGGCATTGCTGCCGAGATGAACTCTGTGCAGGTGCTGGAACACCTGTCCAGTGTGGTGAGCGGCCAGTATGCCGGAGGGGCCATCGAAGAAGCAGCCAGCCTGCTGAAAAACGCCAAAAAGCCTGTGATTGTGCTGGGCTCCGATGTGCTCAAAGGGGGACAGATTGGCCTTGATATTGCTGCACACATCGCCCTGTCCGTGAATGCCAAAGTGTTGCCCATCCCAGCAGACGCCAACGGCTTCGGTCTCTCCAGACTGGAAATCGTGCCCCAGAACGGTGCAGACCTTTCCAGCATGGGCACCCTCAAAGCTGCTCTGGTCTCCAGAGTCACCAAAATCCCTGAGGATTTCGCAGGGTTTCTGGTGGTCCACGAAACCCAACTCACCGAAGTGGCCAGACGGGCCAACGTGGTGCTCCCCGCCCTCACCAATTACGAGAAGCGCGGAACCACCGTCAACCTCGAAGGTCGCCTCCTGAAACTGGATCCTGCTGCCATCTCCTCTGGAGAATCCGCAGACCTGATCACCGCTCTGGGAGCCGTTGCAGAAGCTCTGGACCTCAAAGCCCCCATCCGGGGTCAACGCAGCGCCCAGAAAGCCCTGAAAGACCGCTTCGGGGTGGATGTCGCCAACCTGCCCGAGCAAGGCCTGATTGCCGATCTGGGCAGACAGTACAACGCCCGGACCAGCCGTTTCCACCGCCCTGAAGTGGGCATGTGGAAAGAGGTCATGCTGCGTTCCAAACGCCTGAAAGAAAAGCTGGGAGGAGAGACGCATGCCTCAGTGGCTGATTGAAGTGCTGATTACCCTGCTGAAAGCCGTGCTGGTGGTGCTCGGGCTTTTGACCACCTTCGCCTACATGACCCTGATCGAGCGCCGTTTGCTGGCCCGCATGCAGATCCGCCTCGGTCCCAACCGGGTCGGTCCCATGGGGCTGTTGCAGCCCGTTGCTGACGCCATCAAGTCCATCTTCAAAGAGGACATCAACGTCACCATGGCCGACAAAGCCGTGTTCATTCTGGCCCCCATCGTTTCGGTGAGTGCTGCCCTGATGGCCTTCGGAGCCATTCCAGCAGGCCCACCCAAATCCCTGTTTGGTACCGATCCCTGGGTTTTTGATCTGGACATCGGCATCCTGTTCATTCTTTCGGTGACCTCCATTGGGGTGTACGGAATTTTCCTCGCAGGATGGGCCTCTGGTTCCAAATACCCCTTGCTGGGTGGTTTGCGTTCCAGTGCCCAGATGATCTCCTACGAACTCGGGATGGGCCTGTCTTTGCTGGGTCTCCTGATGATCGTGGGCAGTGCCAACCTGCGTGACATCGTGGAATGGCAATACCAGAATGGTGCGATGGCCCTGTTCCAGATCTTCGGATTTGCCCTGTTTGCGATTGCCTCTACAGCAGAGGTGAATCGCACCCCCTTTGATCTTGTGGAAGCCGAACAGGAACTGGTGGCCGGTTACATCACCGAATACTCCTCCATCAAGTGGGCCCTGTTCCAGATGGCCGAGTACATCGCCATGATCACCGCCAGTGCTGTGATGTCCACCCTGTTCTTTGGTGGATACCGTGGTCCAGCCTTCCTCGATGCAGTGATTCCCGGCATCAGCGAGTGGCCTCTGGTGTGGCTGATTTTCAAGATCGCGATTTTCCTGTTCATCTTCATCTGGATTCGCGCCACCCTGCCCCGTTACCGTTACGACCAGCTCATGCGTTTTGGCTGGAAAGTGATGTTCCCGCTTTCCCTGTTCAACACCATGCTGGTGGCCTTCTATCTGGCTTACTTCCCCAAAGCCAGCCTGTGGCCCCTTGCCCTCATCGAGGCTGTT
Source organism: Deinococcus misasensis DSM 22328 (assembly GCF_000745915.1). Taxonomy (NCBI): domain Bacteria; kingdom Thermotogati; phylum Deinococcota; class Deinococci; order Deinococcales; family Deinococcaceae; genus Deinococcus; species Deinococcus misasensis. The sequence goes on along the minus strand of NZ_JQKG01000009.1, from coordinate 118,164 downwards.
CTGCTGTTCGCTGCTCTGGCGTACAGCACCCGATACAATCCGCAAACCTTGCGAAAACCAGAGATTCAGGGAGGTGACTGATGAGCGTTCTTGAAATTGCCAAGGGCATGGGTGTGACGCTGAGCAAACTGTTCCAGAAGCCCGTGACCGTGTCCTACCCCGAGCAACGGGTGCAGCTCAAGCCCCGTTTCCGTGGCAGGCACATCCTGACCCGCCACCCCAACACCGGGCTGGAGAAATGCATCGGATGCTCCCTGTGTGCAGCGGTGTGTCCTGCTTACGCCATCTATGTGGAGGCAGGCGAAAACGATCCGGCCAACCCCGTTTCACCCGGCGAGCGTTACGCCAAAGTCTACGAGATCAACATGCTGCGCTGCATTTTCTGTGGACTGTGCGAAGAAGCTTGCCCCACCGGTGCTGTGGTGCTCGGCAATGAATTTGAAATGGCCGATTACCGCTACCGTGACTTTGTTTACGGCAAAGAAGACATGCTGGTGGGCCATGTGGGTTCCCGTCCCCAACGCCGTGAAGCCAAACGCAAAAACAAACCCGTACGCGTCGGCTTTGAAGTGAAACCCAGAGAAGAACTGGAAGGAGTGAAGTACGAATGACCGCCATCTTCATCCTTTTCGCCCTGATGGCCATTCTGGGGGGATTGCTCACCATTCTGGCCAAAAACGCAGTGCATGCTGCGCTCGGGTTGGTGGGCTGCTTGATCAGCGTGGCAGGTCTGTATGTCACCCTGAACGCCCACTTTCTGGCTGCAGTGCAGGTCATTGTGTATGCCGGGGCGATCATGGTGCTGTTCCTCTTCGTGATCATGCTCTTGAATGCCGCCAAACCGGTCACCGAAGAAAACCCGGTGCCCTTCGTGACGGAAATTGCAGGGGTGGCTGCCTGCGTGGTGATTTTCGCCATGGTCGTGATCATGAGCTCCTTCAAAGCCCCAGTGCTGCCCAAAGGTGCAGTGGAAGCCATGCAAGGCGGAGGTCCCGGTCCCATTGGCGAAGTGCTGTTCACCAAATTCCTGCTTCCCTTTGAAGCGGTGTCCATCCTGCTTCTGGTGGCTGTGATCGGATCGGTTGCTCTGGTCAAACGCCCCGAGCAGCAACAGGAAAACCTTCCCGATGGAGAACTGGTGGGCACTTTCGAAAACGACCGTCAGGAGGTGAAGGCCTGATGGAAGGCGTCACCCCTTACCTGATGCTCTCTGGAATCCTGTTCAGCATGGGCCTGATCGGTGCCCTGACCCGCAGAACCGCCATTCTGGTGTTCCTGAGTGTGGAATTGATGCTCAATGCAGCCAACCTTGCCTTGGTGGCTTTTGCCCAGGCGTGGGGAGATCTGGTTGCCCAATCTGCCGTGTTTATTGTCATGACACTTGCTGCCGCCGAAGTTGCGATTGGTCTGGCGATCATCGTGACCATTTTCCGTAAGCGGGTTTCTACCAACGTAGACACCCTGGCTGAACTCAAAGGGTGAAACCATGCCACTTTATCTGATGCCCCTGATTCCCTTCCTGGGATTTTTGATCCTGATCACCTTCGGTGGTCGGGTGTTCAAAGGTGCCTCTGGAGGCTGGATTGGCTCACTGGCCGTGCTGGGTGCTTTTGTGGTTGCGGTCAGCCACTTCATGGGTCTCAAAGACCCCATCCACGAGCAGTACTTCACATGGTTGCCCTATCTGGACAACGGCAAAGACCTCAAAGTGGGTTTTTATCTGGATCAAGTGTCCAGCATCATGACCCTGGTGATCACCGGGATTGGTTTCCTGATTCACGTGTTCTCCATCGGGTACATGCAGGACGATCCCAAGTACACCCGGTTCTTCGCTTTCCTGAACTTCTTTGTGGCCCTGATGCTGATTCTGGTGCTCGCAGACTCCTACCCCCTGATGTTCGTGGGCTGGGAAGGTGTGGGTACGGCATCGTTCCTTTTGATCGGCTTTTGGTACAACAAGCGTGAATACGCCAATGCTGCCCGCAAAGCCTTCATCATGAACCGCATTGGTGACTTGGGATTCATGTTGGGCATGTTCTTGCTGTACAAGAACTTCGGAACCCTCGTGATTCCCGATCTGGCCGAAAAAGTGGAAGCCCTGACCGTGGTGATGCCCGCTCTGGAACTGGTGGGTCTGTTCCTGCTGCTGGGTGCTGCCGGAAAAAGCGGTCAGTTGCCCCTCACCACCTGGCTTCCAGACGCCATGGCAGGTCCGACCCCCGTGTCTGCCCTGATCCACGCAGCCACCATGGTGACCGCCGGGGTCTACCTGATTGCCCGCAGTTACTTCCTCTATGAAAAAGCCCCCATGGCCCACGAATGGGTGGCATGGGTCGGTGCCCTGACTGCGCTGTATGGTGCCCTGTCTGCCCTGAACCAGTACGACATCAAAAAGATTCTGGCGTACTCCACCGTTTCCCAGATCGGTTACATGATTCTGGCCGTCGGGGTGGGTGCTTACTGGGCCGGGATGTTCCACCTGGTCACCCACGCTTTCTTCAAAGCCCTCTTGTTCCTCACGGCAGGCAGCGTGATTCACGGCTGCCACCACGAACAGGACGTTCGCCAGATGGGTGGCCTTGCCAAGAAGATGCCCATCACCCATGCTGTGGGATTCATTGGTTGGCTCTCCATTGCCGGAATTCCGATTTTCTCGGGTTTCTTCTCCAAAGACGCCATCCTGACCAGCGCTTACGAACACAACATCTACATGTACGCCATCGGCCTGTTTGTGGCCCTGTTGACCGCTTTCTACATGACCCGCTGGTATGTGCTGGTGTTCCGCGGTGAATACCGTGGCCATGCTCACCCCCACGAGTCTGGCCCCATCATGACCGTGCCCCTGATGGCTCTGGCTGCCCTCTCCACCGTGGGTGGTTTCATGGGCCTGCCCCACATTCTGGGCACCAACCAACTGTCCCACTTCCTTGAAAAAGTGCTGCCCGTAGAAGAAGCCAAGATTTCGGCCAGTCTGGAATGGACCCTGATTGGTGTGGCTGTGGCCACCTCAATCCTCGGGATCATCGTCGCGGTGACCCTGTACCGCCAGAGGCGCATCGAGAAACTGGGCAGCTTGGAAGAGGTCAGCCATCAAGCCCTTTACCTGAACACCCTGTATGACACCCTGATCGGTGCACCCTCCAGAGCGCTTGCCAAAGGTCTGGACACCATGGACCGTGGCGTGGAAGGCGGTCTGGAAACCACCGCCAAAGTCTCCACCGAGCCCGGCGGATGGCTCACCTACCTGCAAAACGGCTATGTGCGTGCTTACGCCAGCCTGATGCTTTTGGGCACCGCTGCACTGCTGCTGTATCTGGCCCTGAGGGTTCTGGGAGGCATGCAATGATTCACCTGTTGATGTACCTGCCCGCTCTGGCTGCCCTGCTGCTGATCTTCACACCCGGAGCCACCAAAAAATACATTGCCATTGCAGGTTCCCTGCTGGCTTTCGTGGTGAACCTCCTGCTCTGGCAACAGGGTGGGGCAGAGGTGACCACCACCCCATGGGTGCCTGCTCTGGGCATCACCTACAGCATTGGTCTGGATGGGGTGAGCCTGCTCTTGACGCTGGTCACCTCGTTCATGAGCCTGCTCTGCGTGCTTTACGCTGCCTTCCAAGTGGAGCGTCCCGGTCCCATGCTGGCCAACGTCCTCCTGATGCAATCGGGTTTGCTGGGCATTTTCACCTCCAGAGACCTGATCCTCTTCTACATCTTCTTTGAAGCCACCCTGATTCCCGCTCTGGTGATGCTGGCCATTTACGGTGGCCCCAAACGGGTTCAGGCCCTCACCAAGTTTGCGGTGTACACCATCGTGGGCTCCCTGTTCATGCTGCTCAGCATGATCGGCGTGAAGTACTACTCTGGTTCTGCAACCTTCGCTCTGGCCGACCTGATTGCCAAGCCGCTGGATCCCAAAGTGCAAACCTGGCTCTTGCTGGGCTTTGTGGCTGCCTTCAGCGTGAAACTGCCCATGTTCCCCCTGCACGGATGGCTCCCCGAGTTCCACGAAGAAAACCACAACTCGGGTGTGCCCGACGTGATGGGCACCCTTTACAAAGTGGGTGGATATGGGGTGTTCCGTTTTGCCCTGCCCCTCTTTCCAGATGCCAGTGAAGAACTGAAATTCATCCTGATGGCTCTGGCCGCTTTCACCACCCTGTACGCAGCATGGATTGCCTTCCAGCAAACCAATTGGAAACGGGTGCTGGCCTACGCAGGCCTCAGCCACATGGGATTGGTGGCCCTCGGGGTGTTCAGCCTGAACGACATTGCCACCACCGGAGCCCTGTACCTGCTGGCCTTTCAGGGCATCTACACCGGAGCCCTGTTCCTGGCTGTGGGCATGATTCACCAGAGAACCGGCAGTGTCAGCACCCACTTCGGTGGTGTGATGGACGATGCCCCTGTGCTCTCTGGTTTGACCATGGTGCTCTGGTTCGCTGCGATTGCCGTGCCCGGTCTGGCTGGATTCATCGGTGAATTCAGCATCATGCTTGGGGCGTATCAGGTGAGCCCCTGGCTGGCGTTCATTGCAGGTTTGAGCGTGATTGCTGCAGGTGCCTACGCCCTGACGGCTTACCAGAAAACCTACTGGGAAACCAAACCACAGGGCACTGCAGTGCTGAAAGACATCACCCGCGTGGAAGGGGTCATTCTGCTCAGCACCGTCGGGGTCAGCCTGATCTACGGAATTTACAGTTCTCCAGCCATTGCCCTGATCCGTCCGGCAGTGGACCAACTGCTTCAGGGACTGGGAGGTTAAGCCATGCCACTGCAACTGCCTGACATCAATTTTGTGGTGATGCTTCCCATCGTGCTGGTGCTGCTCACTGCAGTGCTGGCCACCATTCTGGGCTTCAACACCACCCGCAGGAACATCGCCATGATGGGCATCACCGGACAGGTGGCCGCCTTTGGCAGCCTGTTCTTCCTGTGGGACCAGAACCAGAGCACTTTTGCAGGTGCTTTGCAGTTTTCCAACACCAGCCTGATTTTTGCAGGGATCATCCTGATCGGCTCGATTCTGAGCCAGCTCACCAGTCTGGACCACACCGCCCGCAGCAACCTGAACTTCCCAGAGTTTGACATCATGCTGCTGTATGGCGTGACGGGCACCCTGTTGATCGCTTTCTCTGGCGACCTGATCGTGATGCTGATCGGTCTGGAAGTGATGTCCCTGTCCACTTACGTGCTGGCCACCCTCCAGGAATCCAAACGCAGCGAAGAAGCCGGCATGAAGTACTTCCTGCTGGGATCTGTTGCCAGTGCCATCCTGATTTACGGGATCGCTCTGGTGTTCGGAGCCACCGGAACCTTTGGCTATGCTGGCATCCGTCAGGCCATTGCTGCCGACGCTTTCCAGAACGACATCTTGCTTCTGACCGGAGCTTTCCTGCTTCTGGCTGGTTTCAGCTTCAAAGTGGGCATGGCCCCCTTCCACCAGTGGACCCCTGATGTTTACGCTGGAAGCCCCACCATCGTGACCCAGTTCATGAGCATCGTGATCAAAACCGCTGCTTTTGCCGGAATGATTGCAGTGTTCCTGCAAGCCCTGCCTCAGGCAGATTGGACACTGCCTGCCCAGATCATTCTGGGACTGACCATGATCGGGGGCAACATGGCCGCCCTCCGTCAGGCTGAAATCAAACGGGCTCTGGCGTACTCTGCCATTGCACACTCAGGCTACTTGGGTCTGGCTTTGCTGGCCAACCCTGAGCAGGGCATTCCTGCCCTGATGTATCACTTGCTGGGCTACACCTTTGCCAACGCAGGTGCATTTGCTGTGATTGCCATGCTGCAAAAAGACGACCGTGGTATGTTGATCCCCAAAATGCGCGGTCTCTATTACCGCAAACCCCTGCACGCCATCTCTCTGGCCATTTTCCTGCTGTCTCTGGCAGGCATTCCACCCTTTGCAGGGTTTGTGGCCAAACTGGTGCTGTTCGGAGCTGCGTTCCAGAGCGGTTACATCGCCATGACCGTGATTGCCATTGTGACCAGCATGATTGCTTTCGTGTACTACTTGCGTCCAGCCGTCCTCATGTTCATGCCTGCTGAAGAAGCTCAGCCTCTGGAAGACCGACCTTACCCCAACAGCACCCTGACGGTGCTGGCCAGTGTGGCTGCCACTGTGGTGCTCGGGGTGCTGCCCAACTGGGTGCTCACCCTCTTTGACAATCCACTGATTCAGCAAGCCATGAAGTGAGCCAAAAAAAGAAAACCCGCGAAAGCGGGTTTTTTGTTGTTTTGAATTGGCCTGGAAGGTCAACGGCGGTATCGTGAGGTTTCGGTCTCCGCATCAAACAGGCCGCGCTTTTGTTTGTGGATGGGTTTGTTGTTCATCAGGGACACATACTGCGAAAGGGTGATGGGATTCAGTTTCCCCTGTTCGTCCCTGACAGTGCGGCCAAACTGCACTTCCTGAATGCCGGTTTCTTTCAAGAAAGGTTGGATGGTTTCATAAGTGAAGCCGTTGGCTTCCACCATGATTTTGAGCTTGGGTTTGTTGAGGTTCACCAGTTTTTGCACTTCAGCCTGGCCATCAATGATGCTGATGGCCTGCCCTCTGGTGGTGACCCGTTCCACTCTGGGATACATGCTGAGCAGCATGTAATTGATGGCCAGATCCTGGGTGTGGTCAAAAGCTGCGTTGAAGGCAATGTTGAAGCCGTAAGTGATCGCCTCTTCCAGCAGAAACCAGTTGATCATGGTGCCTTCCGTGGCACCAAAAGCGATGTTCTGCACCCCTGCCTGACGGTAGGCGTCCAGAATTTTGTAGATGCGAGGCTTGCGGTCCGGGCCGTAGGCAAAGTCCTTCAAATCAGGGCGCACCAGCACGTACAGGGGCACCCGTGTTGCCTCCAGAGATTCAGCAATGGTCTTCAGGTCAGGACTGACGCCACCTTGCATGATGTGGCGCGCCAGAAGGATGCGGTTGGCTCCAGCGTTCTGCGCCGTTCGAACTTCAGTGGCATTTTCTACAATGACCTCGGCGATCATGCAGAAATGCTAGCACCGAATTCTGAGGTCCAGCTGAATGAAGTGCATATTGTTGCCCAGAACAAATAATTACAAATCGATTACAGATCTAAATAAAACCGCGTGGTAAAGCAAAAAACACAAACATCTTCTGAATAGAAAATGTATAAATATTCTTTTTCTTGGTGCTTGTAAACTGGTTTTAACAGCATGAACGACGTGCTGGCGCTGAATTTCTGATGTCCAATGCTTTACGGGCTGTTTCACTTTAAAGATTTATGCATCAAGATGTCCATGGCCTGCTCCAGAAACACCAGATCCAGACGTCCAGAGTCATCTCTGGCCTGCGCCCCGAACTGAATGCCTTGAACCCCAGAGTGCCGGATGAGGTCTGGCAAATGGTTCAGGGAAAAACCAGAAAATTCTGCACACACCTCAATCCGGGTGGGGTTCTGGTAGGCAAGCTCTTTGATGGCATCCCGACCCGCCCAACTGTGTTCGGCATCGCCACGGGTGACCACCCGCTTGATTCTGGGGTACATGCCCAGCATTTTCAGCATTTTCAGGGGTTGCTTGATGCCATTGAAATCCTGAAAAGTGATTTCAAAACCGAAAGACAGGATTTCTTCCAGAAAAAACACATCGACGGACTGTTCTTCTTTGACGCTCACTGCAATGTGAGAAATGCCTGCCTGACGGTAGGCTTTCAAATGGCTGATGAATTTGTTTTTGCGTTCATTTTCATAAAAACCATCTTGATAATCTGGCTTGACCTGCACCACCAGTGGAATCCGTGCTGCTTCCTGGGCCTCTGCAAGGGTTTTGAGGTCAGGACTCAGGCCCCCTTTCAGAACATGGCGGGTCAGCAGCAAGCTGTGAACCCCGAGATGCTGGGCGGTGCGGACTTCGGTGGCATTTTCAACCATCACCTCAGCGAACATGCACCCAGTTTAGCAAAGCCCTGAAATGAAAGCAGTGAAGAATGTGCAGGCCCACCTGCAAAAACCACTGCTCTGGTCAAATGGCTCAGGTGAAGTGGCCTCACAATTCAGTACAATTTGAAGGTGCTGGTACAGTTGAACAACATCCTCAAATATTACGGTCAACAGACCGTTCTCGAAGACCTGACTTTTGCCCTGCATGCCGGAGAACGGGTGGCTCTGGTGGGCCGCAACGGAGCGGGCAAAAGCACGGTTTTGAAGCTCATCACCGGAGAAGAAGACCCCACCTTTGGAGAGGTCAGACGCGCACAGGGCACCACCATTGGCATGCTCAGGCAAGACCCTGATTTTGACCCAGAGGACACCATCCAGAGTGTGCTGGATTCGGCCTTTCATGAACTGGATCTGCTCGAAGAGCAACTGGAGCACCTGCAAGCCCGTCTGGGTGAAGCCACCGATGCCGATTTTCAGGCGTACCACGACCTCCTCGAACACTACCAGTTGCGCGGAGGTTACGAACGCAGGGCCAGAAGGGACGCGGTTCTTCTGAATTTTGGATTCCGAGGTCGGGAGTTTGAACGGATCGGAGGGCTCTCTGGCGGTGAGAAAACCCGTCTGGGTCTGGCCAAACTGCTGGTCTCCAACCCCGAGATCTTGCTGCTTGATGAGCCGACCAACCACCTTGACATCAAAATGCTGGAATGGCTGGAAGGCTTCCTGAGCCGCTATGCAGGAGCCATTCTGGTGGTGTCCCACGACCGGGCTTTTCTGGACAACGTCACCAACAAGACCGCCTACATCCGTGACCGTCAACTGAAGGTTTACCCCGGAAACTACTCCCAATTCCGGCAGTTGCTCGAAGCCGAGATGGAGCATCAGCTGAAGGTTTTTGAAGCCCAGCAACGTAAAATCGATGCCTTCAAAGGGGCTGTGGAACTCAACCGTGTTTGGGCCAGAAAGAACAGCCAACTGTTCAAGCGGGTGCATGCCATGGAAAAACGCCTGGAGCGCATGCAATCCCAGCAGGTGGATGCCCCTCCACCAGACGAAGACGTCACGGAAGTGCAGTTCACCTGCGAAGACTCTGGAGAGGTGGTCCTCGATGCGCGTCACCTGTCCAAGAACTTTGCTGGACGCCAACTGTTCAAGGATGTGGCTGTGCATGTCCGCAAAGGTGAAAAAATCGCCCTGATTGGCATGAATGGGGCAGGGAAGAGCACCTTCCTGAAAAGTTTGCTGGGCCTCTTGGATTCAGACGATCCCCGCAGTTCAGTGAAAACTGGAGCGCGGGTGCGTGTGGGCTACTACGATCAGCAACTGCGTGGTGTGGACCCCGAGAGCACCCTCTACGATGAAGTGCGAGCCCTTGTCGAGAAAGATCAGGAGGCCCACAACCTGCTGGGGGCCTACATGTTCCCCTATGATGCCCAGAGCAAACAGGTCAAAAACCTCTCTGGCGGCGAACGTGCGCGGCTTGCTTTGCTGAAACTTTCCTTGCAGCGCTACAACTTTCTGGTGCTGGACGAGCCGACCAACCACCTCGACATGGAAATGGTGGAAAGCCTGGAAGATGCCCTGCAAGACTATCCAGGCACTTTGCTGATGGTGTCCCACGACCGCCGTTTCATTGAAAACCTTTCCGACCAGATCTGGTTGCTGGAAGACGGCCAGTTTTACAGTTATCCCGGCGGATACCAGTATTACCGTCAGAAACACATTCCCGTAGGCCAGAAAACCGAAGAGGTCAAAGTCAAGGTCAAGCGGGAACGTTCCGGCCCGAGCCTCTGGCACCTGAAGCGCAAACTGGAGCAGATCGAAACGGACATCCAGAGCACTGAAGAACAGCAACAAAAAGCCGCTCAGGCACTCAACGAGGCTGCACCTGATGCGGATTTTGCGGCTCTGGGCAAATCCCTTGCCGATCTGGAAGCCAAGCTCATGGATTTGATGGAGCAGTGGGAGGAGCTCAGCACCCAGATTGCTGGAATTGAAGCCTGAACCTGCAGCAAAGTTGGAACCTCAGTGGGCCACCACCAGAGGTTCCTTTTCTTGTGCAGGTGCAACAGCAAACATCTCCAGCAGGGCGGCACTGAACCCTCTGTCACTGAGGTCCAGAAAAAACCGTGCGATGCAGGTCTTCAGGTAAGCCTCCAGAGCGTCCTGACGGTACAGTGCGCTTTTCCAGACGTTGCTGTCTGGCACATCCATGAAAGAGGTCAACTCCAGTTCCTGCAGCACCTCTGCTCTGGGATGCTGGGTCAGGTGCTCTGGGCCATGCTGATAGGCTTCCAGCAGAGCATTCAGGGTTTTGTCTCCCAGAGCGAAAGTCACTTCGGACTGGGCAAGCCAGCGTTGCAGCACAGCAAAAGGAGGCAGGGCCATCAAGAGGATTTGAGGGGCATCGTCCTGATGGGAAAGCAAACGCACCTCGGGGCAGGTCTTTTGCAGATAAGCAATGCCATCGGATTCTGCATACACAGCAAAGTGTGCAGGGTTGGACTTCAGGGCAGTCAGAGCCTCTTTGACCGATTGCCTGTGCACCCGGATGGGACCTTCCTGATGGCTCAGGTCGAGGGGTTCGTGTTTGCGCACAGACTCTGCATCGAACTCCAGGGTGGTTTTGTTCTGGTAGGTGTTGGTGACCAGAGCCACCGAGAGGTCCACAGGGGTGTGGGGCCTCGGGCCTTTGAAATCCCACTTCTTGCCCCGGATGCCGTGCACCCGGAAGCTGTAGTGTTTGCCGTCTTTGCCCATCTGGCGGCTTTCTTCCAGCGAGCCCCTGACCCAGAAATTGGGTGGGCGGATGCCCTCTCCGTAAGGTTCGAAGTGTTCAATTTCACGGAGCAGGCTGAACCGTGCTGCACTGGATGGAAGCAGGGTGTCCATGCGCACCTGAGGCACAGGCACAGGAAAACGGTTCACGAATTCATGCAGGCGTTTTTCAAGGGCCGGGATGTTCTCCGTATAGATGGCGAAACCTGCTGCTCCAGAGTGCCCCCCGTAACGCTTCAGCAGGTCTCTGGCGAAGTTCAGGCCATCCACAGCACTGATGCCCGGAGTGGACCGCACACTGCCTTTGCCTTGCGCAATGATGAACACCGGTTTGTAAAAGGTTTCCAGCAACTTGCTGGCCACAATGCCCATGATTCCGGCATGCCAGTCTTCGTGGGTGACCACAATGGCCGGATCCTCTGGATTGACGATCTGCAAAGCGTGCTGGAACATCTTGTCCTGAATTTCTTTGCGTTCTTTGTTGCGGGTGTCCAGATACACCCCGAGTTCCTGAGCCCGCCTTTCAGAGTGGGTGGTCAGGAATTCCAGAGCCACTTCGGCCTCGCCAAGACGGCCTGCAGCATTGATGCGGGGGGCGAGAATGAAAGCCACATCCCGGGCACTCGGGGCATCGATGCGGTTTTGTTTCAGGGCGGCCTGGATGCCTGCATGGATGCTGTTTTTCATCTGGCGCAACCCGGCTTTCACCAGAGCCCGGTTTTCCCCGATCAGGGGAGCCACATCTGCAATGGTGCCAATGGTGGCGATGTCCGAATATTCAACGGGATCGGGCAAACCCAATTGCTGGTGCACCGCCCACAGCAAATGGTAAGCCACCCCTGCGCCTGTCAGGTTGTGCAGGTCATGGTCGTACTCTGGGGTCAGGTGTGGGTGCACCACCAGGCATTTGGGAAACTCTGCACCCGGACGGTGGTGGTCGGTGACAATCACTTCTTTGCCTGCCTCCAGCATCCGGCGCACCTCTTCCAGATTGGTGACCCCGCAATCCACAGTCAAAAGCAGGTCGCAGGAATCAATGTGCTCTGGGACCTTGTCCGGGTGCATCCCGTATCCTTCGTTCAGGCGGTGCGGAATGAAAGCGTGCACATCTGCACCCAGAGCCCTGAGTCCCAGAACCAGCACACTGGAAGCCGTGACCCCGTCTGCATCGTAATCGCCGTGAATGCGGATGCGCTTTTTGGCCTTCATGGCTGCAATGATGCGTGTGGCTGCTTCGTGCAGGGCCGGGTTGGGACTGATTTTGAATTCGGGGGTCAGGTGTTCCAGGGTCAGGCCTCTGGAATACAGCACCTGTGCCATCAAAGGGCTGACCTCAAAATCCTGCATCAAGCGGGACAGGGTTTCCCTGCTGGCCGGATTGGCAAGCGACCACACAGCTTCTTTCATGGTTGGTTGGGGCTTTCTGCGGGAGCAAACTCTGGAGGAGAGGAGTTGGCGGCACTTTTGCTGAGTTCAAGGTTGCGCAAGCGCTCGGTGCGTGCCGACCACAAGCTGCGCAGGTAAGGTGGAAGCATCAGGAAGAAAGTATAAAAGGCCCCCATCGCCAGTGTCATCAGGAGAAACCACCCCAGAGAGATGCTGGTTCTGCCCCCAAAAAGAAAAGGGATGCGCACCTCCAGAGGGTTTTCCAGTTGAATCATCAAAATCATGCCCAGCAAGGCCAGAAGCAACAAAACCTGAATGTACTGCAAGACTTTCATGGTTCACCCTGTGCGCCATTCAGCGGATATTTGATGGCATTTTTCTGCATTTTGTCTTTCACAGCAGCTTCAAGATCGATGTCCAGTTGGTTGCACAGGTGCAGGAGGTACAGGAACACATCGGCGACCTCTTCGCCCACATGGGTGAGGGTCTCAGGGTCGTTTTTGACCTGCGCACTGGCCTCTGGGGTCATCCACTGGAAGATTTCCTGAAGCTCGGCGGCCTCGACCATCAGGGCCATCACCAGATTTTTGGGGGTCTGAAATTCACTCCAGCCTCTGGCCTCAATGAACGCCTGCTGCTTTTTCTGTACTGCGCTTAAATCCACATCAAGATTCTATCAGGACTTGATGTGTGCTGGCCCAATCTTTCCAGACACTGGCCGCTTTCTTGCGGGCCTCCTCGTGCTTCTGGACCATCAAATCCTGCAACTCTGGCACATAAGGCTCCAGAAATTCAGGGGCTGCATCCAGATGCCCTTTCAGCACTTCCATGTCTTGCATGTTGCCCAGAGCCTTCAGCAACTTGACCAGTTCCTCTGGGGCCTCCTGCACGATTTCCAGCGTGTAACGGTAACGCTTCAGGTGTTTGCGCCAAGCATGCCAGGTGGCCGACTCCTCGCTTTTCAGGACTTTTTTGGCTTCCCTTTTCAGGTTGCTCCAATCCTCTTCCAGCGTGTCCTGAACCAATTCTTTCAAGTCCGATGGGGATTCCTGATCTCTGGGCCGTGAAGGCAATTCCAGTTCAGACCACAAGCGGGTGCGCTGGCTCTGGAAATGCACTTTCAAAAGCTCCAGGGTGGAAGCGTCCGCCTGAAGTTCTTTCAACAACCGCTTCAGGTGGTCGTAAGTCACATCCAGATCCCGAACTGGGGCCAGTGTGCGGCGCAATTTCTTCCACGGTTTCTGGGCTTTGCGTGAAGCACGCAATGCACGCAAGTAAGCCTGTGCTTTGCGGGTCAGTTTGCGGGCTTCATGAATGGCTTCAACCTGTCCAGCTTCCAATTCAATCCAGAGGTCCTGCAACTGTTTTCCATGGTCCATCCTGACCTCCTGTAGGGGCAGTGGTCCCTCCATGATACGGAATCCACGATCAGGAGAATGTCCTGTGGCACCGAAATGCAGAACAAAAAAACCCCCGAGGGAGACTCGGGGGCATGGAAAGTCAAAATCAGGCTTTGGCAGGTTTGCTGGGTTTTTTGTGGGTGGAACGCCAGTTGTTGTAGAACACCACCATGGGGGCCACGATGTAGATGCTGGAGTACGTTCCGATGATGATGCCCAAAAGCAAGATCATGGAGAAGTCACGCAACACGGCCCCTCCCAGGAAGAACAAACTCACCAGAGGCAGCATGGTGGTCACCGAAGTCATGATGGTGCGGGACAGGGTCTGGTTGATGGAGGCGTTCACAATTTCTTTGAAGGGTTTGCCACGCATGATTTTGAGGTTTTCCCGCATGCGGTCCGAAACGATGATCGAGTCGTTCAGTGAGTAACCGATCAGGGTCAGGATGGCAGCCACCGTCGAAATGGTGAATTCCAGTCCCAGCAAGGAGTACAGACCCATCACAATGCCCACGTCGTGGAGCACGGCGATCACACTGCCCACCCCGAAGATGATGTCAAAGCGGAAAGCCACATAAATCAGAATCAGGATCAGACCCAGCACCACAGCACTCAGGGTTTTCTGGGTGAGTTCCTGACCTACGGTGGGTCCCACTTTTTCAATCTGGGTGACCTCTCCACCTTCCAGCTCTCCCAGGGTGGTGCGCAGTTTGTCTGAAGTGGCGTCGCTGATCTCGCCCACTTTGACGGTGAATTGTGCCCCTGCAATGCCGGGGGTCACAGAGCGCTGGATCACTGCAGCTTTGGCATCCACACCTTCAATTTTGGAGGTTTCCAGTTTGGAACGCACATCTTCCACGTCCACAGAAGTGTTGGTGGAAACGGTGAAAGAGGTTCCTGCTGTGAAATCCACCCCGAGGTTGAAGCCTTTGATCCCAACAATCACGCTGCCCACGATGGCCAGAGCCACACTGATGGTGGTGATGAGGGCGGCCGGTTTGAGAAAGTCGATGGTGGGATTTTTGAAGGCTGCCCAATCTGGAGCAGCGAATTGCTTGCGCTGTGCCATCCCTGTCATCATCCATTTGGAGAAAATCAGGTTGGAGAAAGCCGAGCCAATCACACCCACGGCAAGGGTCACAGCAAAGCCTTTGACGGCTCCAGTGGAGTAGTTGGCCAGAGCAAATGCAGACAGCAGGTGGGAAAGGTTCACGTCAAAAATGGTCCAGAACGAGTGGTTGAAACCGTTGTTGACGGCACCACGGATGCCTTTTCCACGGCGCAATTCTTCTTTGATGCGTTCAAAAGAAATCACGTTGCCGTCTACGGCAGCACCGATGGTCAAGACCAGACCTGCAATGCCGGGCAGGGTCAGGGTAGCGCCCAGACCACCCAGAATGCCCATGATGATCAGGCCCGAGTAAATCAGACCGACAGCAATGACCAGACCGAAGTACAGGCCGTAATAGAAGAATGCAAAACCAAACACCAGTGCAATGCCCACCAGAGAGGCGATGGCACCACTGCGAATGGCATCGGCACCCAATGAAGGCCCGATGGCACGGACTTCAATTTCTTTGAGGGGCACAGGAAGGGCACCAGATTTGAGCACCAGAGCCAGATCAGAGGCTTCTTCAGCAGTAAAGCTGCCAGTGATTTGCCCGTTGGTGGACAGGGTGGATTGCAGGGTGGGGGCACTCTTCACTTGGCCGTCCAGCACAATGGCCATGCGTTTGCCCACATTGGGACGGGTGATGGCTTCCAGTTTGGCGGCTCCATCTGGGGTGGTGGTGAAGCTCACCAACCAGCGTCCGCCTGCATCGGCCTGTGCCTGAGCATTCAGGATGATTTCTCCGGTGCCCACTGCAGGACCCAGATCAGACACTTTCATGTCCTTGTCGAGGGTCTGGTTCAGGGCATCGGGAACGATGTGAAAAGTCAGTTTGGCAGTGGTGCCGATCAACTTGCGGGCTTTTTCCTGCTCAGCAGGCTTGATGCCGGGAAGTTCAATCACCACACGGTTGTTGCCCTGTCGTTGCACGGTGGGCTCTGCAATCCCCAGCGCATTCACCCGGTTTTCAAGAATGGTTTTGGCCTTGTCCACGTCGTCAGCACTGGGGTTGGGGGTGTCCACTTCCATGGTGACCCGCAGCCCCCCTTGAAGGTCCAGACCGAGGTTCAAGAATTTATAGTCCTCAGACCACAAAGACAAGGGTGTAGAGGGGTGCTGCCACGGACGGAAAATCCCGAGCAGAGAGGCAATGAGAACCGCCAACACAATGATGGTGGTCCAGATGGTGTTGCCGCCCGGTGCTCTGGCGCGGCGTTTCTTGCGGGGTGCTTGATGCATTGGTGCTCCTTGGATTCACAACCGAACAGGAACGGCCAGAAAACCACTCTGGTCTGTTGGGTATCGGATTGTGCATGAAATAAAGTCTGGAAAAGGATGGGCCGATTCAGGAGCAGGGAATCAGCCACCCTCCAGCATCAATTTTCCCAACCACGGCAAAGGATAGGGGAGATGCAATTTGCTCTCCCTGACCACCAGAGGCACAACTTTTGCCATGACAAACCAAGGCAAAGTGAAAAACCGGGCTGGAGGTGAAGCCGCTTTGATGCTGGGGATTTGAGGGGCAAGCGCCTGACCGACAGAAAGCTCTGGAATGGGTGCAGGTCGCATCGCCACTTCCAGAGCGCGGTTCCCCTGATTTTTCTCGTACTGGAGGCCCAACCATGGGACCAGAGCAAAAATCAAGGGCAGCAGTGCTTTGAAAATCAAAGGCACTCTGGAACCGGACTGGACTTGCATTGCCGGGATATTTTACAAGGAATTGAAGGTGAGTGCTAGGGGTGGTGTGTTTGTTGCTGAGGGCCAAGGGCCCAGAGCCGAGGGCAGGATGCAACATTCCGTCAAGGATCATCATGGAAGCGAGGTGTGTTGTTCTCTGCAGCGAAGGCCAGATCTTCTCGTTGATGAGGCTTTATGGCTTGTGCTCTTCTGAGCCCTCTTCCCCTCAAGCCCTCGGCTCTCGGCCCTCAGCAACAAAAAAGTCCCGCAAACATGCGGGACTTTTTTGTTTGTTCTGCTTAAGAAGGTGTCACTTCGACCAGTTCAGTGGCCTCGATGATGTCGCCTTCCTGGATTTCATTCCAGTCTACGTTGATTCCGCATTCGTAGCCGCTCTGGACTTCACGCACATCGTCTTTGAAGCGTTTCAGGCCGATGATGGTGCCCGAGTACACTTCTTTGCCTTTGCGTTTGACGACCACTTTGGCGTTGCGTTTCATGCTGCCGTCTTGCACGTAAGATCCGGCAATGGTGCCGAACTTGGGGTGCGAGATGGTCATGCGCACTTCGGCCTTGCCGAGGTAACGCTCTTCGTAGACGGGCTCCACTTCGCCTTTGAGCAGGCGGTCCACTTCATCAATCAGTTCGTAGATGATGCGGAACATCTTGACGTCCACGCCTTTTTGCTCTCCGGCTTTTTTGACAGGAGGGGCAGCGGTGACGTTGAAGCACAGGATGGTGGCACCCGCCGTGGACGCCAGCAGCACGTCGGATTCACTGGGTGCACCAATTCCGGCCAGCATCACGTTGATGTTGAGGTCATCGGTTTTCTTGCGGGCCAGAATGCCCTGAATGGCTTCCAGAGAACCCTGGGTGTCGGCACGCAAAATCAGGTTGACTTCGCGGGTTTCGCCTTCAAGGGCTCCAAACACGTCGTTGAGGGAGAACTTGCGGCGGGTGGAAGCGGCTTCTTCTGCTTCGCGGCGCTCGTCCACACGTTTGCCCACGATTTCGCGGGCTTCGTGCTCGTTCTTGGCGGAAACCACCATGTCACCGCTCTGGGGAACGGCAGAAAAACCAAGGATCTGCACGGGGGTGCTGGGTCCGGCTTTTTTGATGCGTTCGCCGTAGGAATCCACCATGGCTTTCACTTTGCCGTAGGTTTCACCCACCACGAGGAAGTCAGAGACGTGCAGGGTGCCTTCCTGAACCATGACGTTGGTCAGCACACCGGCCTGTTTGTCCACTTTGGCTTCCACGACCACACCCTTGAATTCACCGTTGGGGTCGGCGCGGAATTCTTCCAGTTCAGCAATCAGGGAGATGTATTCGAGGAGTTCCTCGACACCTGCACCGGTTTTGGCGCTGATCTCGGCGGTGATGGTCTGTCCGCCGAATTCCTCGGGAACCAGACCCAGAGCCATCAGGTCGTTTTTGACTTTCTGGGGGTCTGCACCGGGCAGGTCCATCTTGTTGATGGCCACAATCAGGGGAATGTTGGCGGCTTTGGCGTGGGCCACCGCTTCACGGGTCTGGGGCATGATGGAGTCATCTGCTGCAACCACGATGATGGCGATGTCTGCCACTTTGGCTCCACGGGCACGGATGCTGGTGAAGGCTTCGTGGCCGGGGGTGTCAATGAAGACGATTTTGCCGCGGCTGGTTTTGGCTTCGAAAGCACCGACGTGCTGGGTGATGCCCCCGGCCTCTTTGGCCGCCACTTTGGTTTTGCGGATGTAGTCCAGCAAGCTGGTTTTGCCGTGGTCCACGTGGCCCATGATGGTGACCACTGGAGCACGCAGGGGGGTGTCGCCACTGTCCTCTGCTTTTTCGGCTTCTTCTTTTTTGGTGGGCTGCTTGGGGGTTTGCTCTTCGGCAACCATGGCCCGGATCAGTTCCACAATGTCATCTTCGATGGTGCTGGAAGCGGACTTGTAAGACACGCCCAGATCGTTCAATACATCGAGCATTTTTTGGTTGTCGAGGCCTAACTCTTTCGCTAGGGTGTAGATGCGTACTTTGGACATCAAGACCTCCTGGTACTCAATTGTTCGCTTAAACGTTGGGCACTCTTGCCCAGCCTGCGGAGTTTTTTCTCATTCCAGCAGGCTGGAGAATCTGCACACACGTAAGCGCCCCGCCCGAACCTGTCCTCATCCTGCAAAACCCAGCCTTCAGAAGATTTTCTGAAGCGAAGCATCTCTGGTAAGGGACGCTTCTTGCGGCAGGCAATGCAGGTGCGCTCGGGCGTAAAAGACACGGACTTACTCCTTCAGGTCCACGTCACCCTCGGGGGTGGCACTGGCAACGGATTTGGAATCTTTGAACAGGGCATCGAACGCTGCGCGTGCAGAACCGGTGCTGGCTCCAGAGACCTGCTTGTCTCCCTGCTCAGCGGCCTGCAGCATGGCTGCGTCCAGATCGCTGATGGCTTTGGTTTCGCGCAGGTCGATTTTGAAGCTGGTCAGTTTGGCGGCCAGACGCACGTTCTGTCCACCTTTGCCGATGGCCAGAGAAAGCTGGTCGGGCATCACGGTGACGGTGGCTTCTTTTTTGTCTGCGTCCACTTCAATGAAAGCGGCCTTGGCAGGGGAGAGGGCGTTGCGAATGAACTCTCTGGGGTTGGCGTCCCAGAGGATCACGTCCACGCGCTCTTTACCGAGTTCACCAGTGATCGCCTGAATGCGGTTGCCACGGTGACCAATGCAGGCACCGATGGGGTCCACGTTGGGATTGCGGCTGAACACGGCCACTTTGGAGCGCTGTCCAGCTTCACGGGCAATGGACTTCACTTCCACGATGTTTTCGGCAACCTCGGGGATTTCCTGTTTCAGCAGGTAATCCAGCAGGCGCTCATCTGCACGGGACACCAGAATGCTGGGGCCACGGTTGGTCTTTTTGACCTCTTTCAGGTACACCTTCACGCGGTTGCCGTTCAACAGGCGCTCGCCGGGAATTTGCTCCTTGGGGGGCAGGATGGCTTCGCCGTGTCCGAGTTCCACAAAGACATTGCCTTTGTTGTCCATGCGGACCACGGAAGCGGTCAGGACTTCGCCTTCGCGGTCCTTGTACTCGTTGAACACGATGTTGCGCTCGGCTTCGCGCATGCGCTGGGTCAACACCTGTTTGGTGGCTTGCAGGGCAATGCGGGTGAACTTTTCACGCTCGACGGGAAATTCCATTTCCATGCCGATTTCCACTTCGGGGTCCAGTTCCAGAGCATCTGCCAGCGAAATCTGCTTCTGCTCGTCTTCGACTTTCTCGACCACTTCGCGGATGATCAACACTTCCAGTTCACCGCTCTGGGCATCCAGGTGCACTTCGATGCGTTTCTCGGGTTCGACGTTGCGGGTGTAAGCCTGCTGCAACGCCTCCTCGAAAGCTTTGATCAGTTGACCCTTGTCGATGTTGCGCGCAACAGCCAGGTCATTGAGTGCGTCCAAAAATTCTCTGTTCACGTTTGCTCTCCTTGAAAATCAGCGGTGACGGTCCGGGAACTCTGCAAGGTTGGCCTGAAAATCGCCAACGCGCAGGGTCACGCCTTCTTCACCGTGATCAAAAGTCACCATGTCACCGTTCACTTCTTTGATGGGAGCGGTGAAATTTTGTCCACTGGAACGCACCTTGGCTTTCAGGCCCAGCATGCGCTCAAAATGACGGATGGTTTTTAAGGGCCGTTTGGGTCCGGGAGATTCGAACTCCAGACGGTATTCCTTCTTGATGGGGTCCAGACGGTCAAACTCAAGGCCCAAAGTCTGGCTGCACAGTTGCAGGTCTTCGGTGGTCACAGGTTGCTCGTCCAGGCGGTCAATGCGCACCACCACAATGGGGGTCCGCTGGGGATTTTGCACCTGAATTTCCAGAACCTCGAAACCCAGAGGCTCCAGGATGTTGACGGCGATGCTTTCCAGATTCACGTTGCACCTCCCCCATGAATAAAGGGTGGGTCTACACCCACCCCTATGAACACAGGGATTCTTCGCTCAAGGCTTGCCCTCGAACTGCATCGGGCTCAGGCCCGAGACTACACTTAAGTATACGGTATATGGGGGGAAAAAGCGAATTCGTTGCTGCAAAGTCTGGGGGGTCATGTCAGGAGCAGAAGGCAGAAAGCTGAAAGCAGAAGGCAAAGAATACCCTCTGCTTTTACACTGTATGGGTTCCATGAAAGCCACGAACTGCCCAGGTTGGACTTCATATTCATGGTCAAATGTTCACAGATGAAGCTGTGCTTTCAAGCCTTCAGCCTTCGTCCTTCTGCAACCCTTCAGTGCTTGCTTGATTTCACAACCTCAATCACGATGTGGTCGTCTTCCAGACGGGCCATTTCGGCATCGAAGTTTTCGTTTCTGCGCATGGTGTCCATGACTTTGCCCTCTGGAGCACGGGCCACGGCTTTGCCAATGCGGATCTGGGGTGAGGCGATGGGTCTGGCCCAGATCACGCTGGTTTCGTTGCCGTGCGCTCCAGCATGGGCCATTCCGCGCAGGGCTCCGGTCACAATCACATCGCCACCAGCAATGAGTTCCACGCCGGGGTTCACATCGCCGACCACCACGAGGCTGCCGGGGTGCTCGATCCGCATGCCAGAGCGCAGTTGCTGGGTCAGGATGCGGGTTTGAGGGGGCAGGATGGGTTTGCTGGGTGTGGCAGGAACAGCAGGGGCGGCAGCAGGGGTGTTGCTCTGGGATGTGGAGCTGCCACTTGGAGCACTTGAAGTCTGTTGCGCAGGGGCCCGATTGGCCACAGAAGGACGGATGCTTTTGAGTTCGGCACCCAATTCGGTGAGCAGTTGGCGGGTGTGTTCAATGATGTGCCAACCGATGTCCTGTTCAATTTCGAGGGAAACCTGTGCTTTGGACAGGACCTGCGCCCGCTCTCGCAGCTGGGTGTTCAGGATGTCGATGGTGTCTTTGCTGTCCAGCAGCAAGCTGAGACCACTCAGCGTTCCGCGCAATTTCATATCTGTCTCATTCTACATGGAGAGTGGTAGGAAATCATGCCCCCTCATGGTGTACACTGTTTCAAGAGAACCTATGAAGGGAAAACAAAGTGGTATTTGAATCAGGAGCAGTGGTCACAGGGCGGGTTGCCCGCATTACGGATTTCGGTGCTTTCATTCAGTTCGAGAACGGCGAAGTGGGCCTCGTGCACATTTCCCAGATCGCCCACAGCTATGTGAGGAATGTCAGCGACTACCTGCAAGAAGGCCAGACCATCGAGGTCAAGGTCCTCGGGCGCGATGAAAAAGGCCGTCTGGACCTTTCCATCAAAGAGCTTCAGGATGCCCCCGAGGAAATGCCCCGTCCTCGCATGATTGGCCGCCAGAGCCCCGAGTTTGAAAACAAATTGCGGTCCTTCCTGCGCGACGCCAAAGAGCGTGGCCCCGGTGAAAAGGGCGGCAAAAAGCGCAAGAAATAAGCATTCACCATTGCAAAGGAGGTCCCGTGCAGGGACCTTTTTTCATGCCTTTTGGATCTTGCCGGGCTGTGGAGTTTCAGGTCCCATGCCTTGAAACTTCCTGAGTAACCGCCGTATGCACGTATACTTTCCGTCTTGCAAGGGGTCGGTGCTAGGATGTCCTGACCATGACTGCCCGTTTATTGATTCACTGCCCTGACCAGCCTGGCATTGTGGCTGCGGTTTCAGGCTTCTTGACCCAGCAGGGATGCAACATCATCCATGCAGACCAGCATGCCACAGCCAAAAGCGGTGGCGAGTTTTTCATGCGCATCGAGTTTGAACGCGGCAAAGCCTCTGGAGACATCCTCAAAGGGGCGTTTCAAGCCATTGGAGACCAGTTCTCCATGGTCTGGAGCATGAGCTTCGATGAAGTCAAACGCATGGCCATTCTGGTCTCCAAATACGACCACTGCCTGCTGGACCTGCTCTGGAGGCAGCGCAGGGGAGAACTGGACGTGGAAATCCCCCTGATCATCTCCAACCACCCGGACCTTCAAAAAGATGCGGAGTTCTTTGGGGTGCCTTTTTACCACCTGCCAGTCACCAAAAACAACAAGCAGGAACAGGAACAGCGCATCCACGAACTGATGCTGGAACACCGTGTGGACTTTGCAGTGCTGGCCCGCTACATGCAGATTCTGTCTCCAGAGCTGGTGGGCAAGTGGCCCAACCGGATCATCAACATCCACCACAGCTTTTTGCCTGCGTTCATTGGGGCCAAGCCTTACCACAGCGCATTCCAGAGGGGGGTCAAAATCATTGGTGCAACCGCCCACTACGTCACCAACGATCTGGACGAAGGTCCCATCATTGAGCAGGATGTGGTGCGGGTGTCGCACCGTCAGGCCATTGAAGAACTGGTGCGTCTGGGTGGAGACATCGAGCGTCAGGTGCTGGCCCGTGCAGTGCGCTGGCACGTTGAGGAACGGATTCTGGTGTACGCCAACAAGACCGTGGTTTTTTACTGAAGTTTTGCAGAGCAACACTCAACATAAAAAACAGACAAGCATTTGCTTGTCTGTTTCACTTTCATGGATGGGTTCAGGGTTGACGCAGTTTGACTTTGTAAATCACGGCCAACTGGTCTTCGGTTCCAAAAGCATCTGTTCCGTCCAGCACACCGTCCCGGTTGGTGTCTGCACCCACAAAGAAAACAGACGCCGTTTGACCAAAGGCTTTCTGGAATTCATCTGCGGTGACCAGAATGTTGCCATCTCCAATGCGAGACAGGGGTATCCAGTTTTGTTTGTCCAGGCTGACCAGCAACCGGGCATTGGGAGAGACCAGAGTGAACTGCACCAGATCGGTGTTCTCTGGGATGGTCAGTTGCAAGCTCACCCCATTGACCGCTTCATTGACGGTGAACTCTTGCAGATAGGTGATGGTTTCTCCGGGCAGGGCACTGGTTTTGTCGGTGACCTGAATGAGGTTGTATTTTTCCTGTGCAGCGGCCATGGAGGTGAGCAGAGCAGCAACCAGCATCAGTCTCTTCATGGGATCAGCTTAGCGTGTTTGCGAAGCAAAATTCCACAGCTGAAGTTCAGGATTTCATCATCAAAGTCACAGAGAGCAAAGCGTCAATTTCTGCAGGGTCCAGATCCTGCCCGATGAACACCAACTCTGTGAAAGCCTCTGCTGGATTGTTCCACTCGCCCAGAGGTTCAAGGGTCATGAAGCGTCCAGTGTGGTTCCACAAGATGGCAGTGCTGTGCCCTGAGTACACCCAGCCTTTGGAACGGATGATGTTTTTGGGGAGTCCTTGCTCAAGCACCTCATACAGACGGTCGAGGTTGATGGGATCGAAGCTGCGGAAAATGTAGGTGCCCAGACCGTATTCTTCGCTTTCAGGGGTGTGCTCTTTTTCGAGTTCCAGCATCCATGCGTCCAGTTTGCTCATTTCTTCGAAATCAAACAAACCCACGTTCAGGATGTCTTCTGCTGGGACCACGCCTTTGGTGCTTTTCAGGACTCTGGCTTTCGGATTGGTGATGGCCACCAGTTCTTCCAGTTTCTGGACATCCTCTGGATTTGCGACATCTTGTTTGTTGAGGATCAGGATGTTGGCAAATTCCAGTTGTTCTTGCAGCAGTTGCCCGTAACCCCTTTCCAGATCGTCTCCTTCGATGGTGCCGGGTCTGTGGTACATCTCGAAGAACTGGGCAGAATCCACCACGGTCACCATTGCATCAATGTGCACTTTTCCGAGCAGGTTGGGAATGCTCGGGTCCAGATCCAGTTCTTCGGGGGTCAGGCAGAAGCTCTGGGCGATGGGCAGAGGTTCGCCAATGCCGGTGGACTCAATGACGATTTGGTCGAGTTCCCGGGTTTGCAGCAGGTCATGGACGGCTTCCAGCAAATCTCCGCGCAGGGTGCAGCAAATGCAGCCATTGGACAGGTCGATGGTTTTTTCATCGGTGTGAACGATGGTGCTGGCATCAATGTTCACGGCACCAAATTCATTGACGATCACGGCGATTTTGCGGTCTCGGGTGTGGTTCAGGAGGTGGTTGAGCAGGGTGGTTTTTCCGCTGCCCAGAAAACCACACAACACGGTGATGGGGATGCTGTTCATACTGATTAATGATAATCAAATATCAATAAATGTCAAGATGAACCTTCATTTGGTGTGATCTCACACAATTCACAGCTTGTATCAATAAAGTAACTTTTTGGAGGAAGTTCATGAAGAAAATTGTGATGGTCAGCATTCTCGCCCTGATGGGCAGCGCATTTGCAGCAGGCAAAACCTACATTCTGGGCAGCTCTGGTGCAGATGCCAACTTTGTAACGGATGGCAAAGGCAACGCCACTTTTGGTGTGAATTTGGGTCTGGGCCAAGAAAAGTTTCTGGGTGACTTTGATGGTCGTCTGGAAGCAGGTTTCGGTGTTGTTGGGGGCGCTTTTGGCTTCGGTGTTTCTGCCGACCTGCTCTACCCCTTTGGCAAAGGCGATGTGAAGCCTTACATCGGTGCAGGTCTGGGTTTTGATGTGTTCAACAACAACACCGCATTCGTGTTGCGTGGTGATCTGGGGGCCGATTTTGAATTCACCAAAACCGCTTCTTTCTTTGCTGAATTGAACCCCAACATTGTGTTCGCAGGTGGCGACAACGCTGTGAACCTCAGTGGTCGTGTGGGTCTCAAAGTCTTCTTCTGAGAATTTGACCCCCTCAGCAAAAGCAAATGACCCCTGAGGGGGTCATTTTTGTTTGTCAGGATGTGCTTTTACTTCAAGCGGAAGTCCAGAGGCCGCAGGTAAAATTCATTGATGGCGGTGCTGCTGACCACTGCGGTGGCCGGGGTGGTGCGTTTCCAGTGGGTGCGGTTCACCAGCGTTTTGACCCGCTGGATTTCTGCTGCTGTGAACCCGAGGCTTTCGATGTAGGCATCCGGGTACCCTTTCAGGTAGTGTTCCAGAATCACATCGGCCTTTCTGTAAGTGATCCCGAGATCTCCTTCGTCGGTCTGGCCTGCTTCAAGGTCAGCGGTGGGGGCTTTGTGCAGAATGGCATCCGGCACACCCACATGCTCAGAAAGGCCCCAGACCTGCGTTTTGTAGAGGTCGCCCAGAGGGTTGATGGGGGGGGTGTCGTCTGCGTGCCAGGTGAAGTAACCAAACAGGCGCTCGGTCTTGTTGCCCGTCCCGAGGGTCAGGGCGTGGTGTTTTTCCGACTGGTCAAAGAGCACCATCATTCGGGCACGGGCCATCAGGTTGCCTTTGCGGCGTCCGGTGATCTCGGGATCCAGCTGGGCGTAACCTTCTACGATGGGGGTGATGTCCACGGTGTCCAGCTTCACGCCAAAAGCGTCGCAGACCAGTTTGGCGTGCTCAAAAGAGGTGGGTGCAGACTGCCGGTGGGGCATGGCCACTGCATGCACATTTTCTGCTCCCAGAGCCCGAACTGCCAGAGCAAGGGTCAGGGCAGAATCCACCCCTCCGCTGACCCCGATCAGGCCTTTGTGGTAGCCCCTCCAGCTCAATTCTTCCTGAATGAAACGCTGCAGGTATTCTGCCAGCAGGGGGTAATTGAGGTCCAGCATTTCACTGCCCCGATTGGCTTTGAGGATTTTCATTTTTCACCCCGATGCACCACGCGGTTCAGGTCCGGCAGAATGGATGGCAGATTTCCCTGCAAATCGGCCAGCAGGGGGTTGTCGTAGCGCACGGCAGGAATGCG
This sequence comes from Deinococcus misasensis DSM 22328, assembly GCF_000745915.1. Taxonomy (NCBI): domain Bacteria; kingdom Thermotogati; phylum Deinococcota; class Deinococci; order Deinococcales; family Deinococcaceae; genus Deinococcus; species Deinococcus misasensis. Next base: position 92,257 of record NZ_JQKG01000009.1, on the reverse strand, counting down.
TTCCAGATCGATCTCGGCCAGCAGAGCGGTCTCTTCAAAAGCCGGTGCAGAGACCATGATGTTGCCCTCTGGATCCACGATCAGGCTGCCTCCCACCATGCCCTTGCCCCCTTCAAAGCCGATCAGGGAACTGAGCAGGGTGTACATCCCATGCTCGGCGGAAACCGCCTGTGCCAGAGCGCTCCAGCGCTCCATGTTGGCTGGCCCCTGACCTGCAAACCCTCTGGCTGGACTGGCTGAGGGCACGTAAACCACCTGTGCGCCATCCAGCGCAATGATGGTGCTGGTGATGGTGTGCCAGAAATCCTCGCAGATCAGCATGCCCACGCGACCAAAACGGGAATCAAAGGCCTGAATTCTGGAGCCTCTGGAGATGTAGCGCTCCTCGTCGAAGACCCCGTAGGTGGGCAGAAACACCTTGCGGTGAACGTGCAAGATGCCCCGTCCGCCCAGTTCGATGTAGACGCAGGAATTGAAGAAGGTGCCCCCCTCACGCTCGTAGAAGCCGATCACCAGGTCCAGCAGTCCCGGCCATTCCAGAGCCTGATACAGGCTTTGTAGGTGGGCATAAAGTTCTTGCTGGGTCAGGGCCAGTTCGCGCACCCCGCCTTGCAGAAAATAGGCGGTCAGGAAAGACTCGGGCAGCACCACCACATCGGGTGCCTCGGGTTTCAGTTCTTGCAGGGCACTTTGCAGGCGTGTGAAATTGCCTTGCAGGTTCCCTTTTTCGGGTTTCAGTTGTAAAACGGCGTGTTTGATCATAAAGGCTCCAGCAGGGGAGGAATTTGAAACAGGCTGTGGCGCACTTCATCTGGCTCTGGATAGTCGGTGCGGAAGTGCCCTCCTCGGGATTCCTCACGTTCCAGAGCGCCCCTGAGCACCGTGTCAGCGATGCGGGCAAGGTTTCCAGCTTCCAGTTCTTCGATGCTGCCTGCTCTTGGCTCTGGATGGGGGAGGGTTTGCAGGGCCAAACGGATGGTTTCTGCGGTGCGGTTGATGCCAGCCCCTGCACCGATCACCTGCTGAACGCTGGCTTTGCTTCCCACCGTTTCCAGCACTGTTCTGGAGGCTGGGATCTCAAATTTGAGGTCCTGTCTGGCCGCCTCAACGGCCCGCACCCCAAACACCAGACCCTCTGGCAGAGAGTTGCTGGCCAGACGGTTGGCTCCATGAAGCCCCGAGGAAGCCACCTCTCCAGCAGCGTACAAGCCTTCCAGCGTGGTTTTGCCATTCGTATCGGTCAAAATGCCGCCGATGGTGTAGTGCACCGCAGGACTGACTGGCACAGGTTCTCTGGAAATGTCCACGCCCTGAGATTTCAGGCGCTCATAAATGCTGGGAAAACGCTGCTGAACAAAAGCTTCTCCCAGATGGCGCAGGTCCAGATACACCCGCCCAGTTTTGGTTTCCTCTGCATCAATGGCTCTGGCCACCACATCCCGAGGCGCGAGTTCCTGTAGGGGATCGTACTGGTGCATGAACCTTTCCATCTGCCCATTCAGCAACAGGGCACCTTCGCCTCTGGCGGCCTCGGTGATGAGGAGGCCCCGGTTTCCAGCCAGAAACACCGTCGGGTGAAATTGCACAAATTCCATGTCCCGAAGCACAGCCCCAGCCCGGTAAGCCAGAGCAATGCCGTCTCCGGTGGCTTCCTCTGGTGCGGTGGTGACCGGATACATCTGTCCGAAACCCCCGGAGGCCAGCAGAACTGCACCTGCAACGTGGTTTCCTTCGGTGGTTTGCACACCCACCACACGGCCAGTGTCTGAAAGAAGCAAGGACTGCACAAAAGCCCCTTCCAGCACTTCAATGCCCTGATCGCGCACGACCTGTGTGAGGGTTACACTGACCGCACGACCCGAGGCATCCCCCCAGGCGTGAAACACCCTCGGGTGGCTGTGACCTCCTTCAAGGGTCTGGTGGTCCTCGAAGGGAACCCCGTAAGAGAGCAGCTTTTCAAGGTGCTGGGAGGCTTCTTCCACAAACAGGCGCACGGTGCTTTCATCACACAGGCCGCGACCTGCCTTGAGGGTGTCCTGAATGTGGGGCTCGATGTCCTCTGGACTGGTGGGAAAGGCCAGACCCCCCTGTGCCCAGAAGGTGGATCCACTTTCCAGCTTTGCCTTGCTGATCAGCAGCACGCTGAGACCCAGAGCTTTGGCGTGCAGAGCAGCATACAGCCCGGTGATTCCACTGCCCACAATCAACAGATCATGCTGCATTCTGTGCTCCATTGCTGTGCTCATCGAAAATGACCTCATTTCTACAGAAATGAAGGCACAGGGTCACTGTGCCTTGCAGGTTGGGATCTTCAACATCATCCGATCTGGATCATGCGCTCGATGCTTTTCAGGGCTTTCTGAGCGACATCCTCTGGCACCTCGATCTGGTTGTTGAGGTCGCGCAGGGTTTCATACACGTTTTCCAGAGAAATCATTTTCATGTACTCGCACAGGGCGGTGCGGTTCACCGGAATGAAGTTCTTGTCAGGGACTTCACGGCGCAGGCGGTGCACCATGTCAATCTCGGTGACCACGATAAAATCCTTGGCGGCAGACCCTCTGGAGTGGCTGATCATGGCCTCGGTGGACAGCAAAGGGGTGTCCGGGAAGTTGTAAATGGCGTGGCTTGCACATCCACACTCTGGGTGGATCAGGAACTCTGCACCGGGATTCTCGGCTTTTTGTTTGTCGATGTCCTCGGGACGGATTCCGGCGTGCACGTGGCACTCTCCGAGCCAGATGTCCAGTTTGCGCCCGGTCTGGCGTTCAACGTGGGCGGCCAGAAACATGTCTGGAGCGAAGAAAATCTTCCTGTCTTTGGGAAGAGAGTTCACCGCAGCCACGGCGTTTCCGCTGGTCACGCAGTAATCGGCTTCTGCCTTCACATCTGCGGTGGTGTTGACGTAAACCACCACCAGACCGTCTGGGTTTTCCTGTTTCCAGTTGCGGACATCCTGAGCGGTGATGGTGTCTGCCAGAGAGCACCCTGCATTCAGGTTGGGCAGCAGCACTTTCTTGTTGGGGTTCAGGATGGAGGCGGTTTCGGCCATGAAGTGCACGCCTGCAAAGACGATCACTTCGGCTTCGGTTTTGGCTGCCTGACGGGCCAGTCCGAGGGAGTCTCCGACGTAATCGGCGACCTCTTGCACCTCGGGACGCTGGTAATTGTGGGCGAGCACCACCGCTTTTTTCTCCACTTTCAGACGCTGGATTTCAGCTTTCAGTTCTTCGGTGGTGCGGAAGGGCTCCAGTTGAATCAGGTTCATCTCGTCACCTCTTGGGGTTCGAAGCCGGGGAAATCGGGTGGCACTTGGGTGCATCACCCCTCCGGGCAGACCTACTTTCTCTCATAATAGCGCCATAGATCTATGGGAATCATGAGAGGTGTTACGTGTTTTGCGTAACTTGCAGGGGAACCTCTGGAGGTTGTTTGGATGTTTTGAAAAAGAGATGAATTTGCAGGACAGCAAAATTCCATCCAAAAACAGTCTGGTGGATCAACCTCCGAACCTAAAGGTCAGGACCCATCACCAGACTGTCATTTTGGTGTCAGGACAGCCGAACATCCAGCGAAATGTCCAAACTTGTGGCGGAATGGGTCAGTGCCCCCACGCTTACGAAATCCAGACCGAAAGTTTTGATGCGATGCAAACGCTCGATGGTCATGTTTCCGCTGGCCTCCAGAGAGACCTCTGGTTTGAGCTGGTTGCGGATCTGCACAGCTTCCTGCAGGTTTTCATCGTTCATGTTGTCCAGCATGATGCGGTCTGCACCCGCCTCAATGGCCTCATGCAATTCTGCAAGGGTCTGCACTTCACACTCGATTTTGATCAGGTAGAACTGCTCTTTGGCAGACTGGATGGCGTTTTTGACTCCTCCGGCTGCGACCACATGGTTGTCCTTGATCAGCAAACCATCGTCCAGACCGAAACGGTGGTTGTGGCCTCCGCCTGCACGGACTGCCGCTTTTTCCAGATCCCGCCAGAGGGGGGTGGTTTTGCGGGTGTCCAGCACCCTGGTGTTGCTGCCTTCCAGCGCATCTGCAAACTTGCGGGTCAGGGTGGCCACGCCAGAGAGGCGCTGCATCAGGTTCAGGGACAGACGCTCACCCAGCAAAATGCTGCGCATGCTGCCTGTGACCCTTCCGAGCACCTGCTTCTCAAGCTGTGCACCGTCCTGAACGTCCCATTCCACGTTTAAGGCAGGATCAACCAGATGGAAGACCTCTCTGGCCACCTCCAGACCAAACACCACACCGGGACTTTTGAGTTTCAAAAGCCCGATGCCCTGCTGGCCCTCTGGCACGGTGGACAGGGTGGTGACATCGCCACGGCCAATGTCTTCCTGAAGGGCAAACTTCAGGCGGTCCTGTAAACTGAGCATCTTTAAGCCTCTTGGGAGGTGATGAACGTGAGGTTGCGGTCCCTCTGGGAGCGGTCCAGACCGAACCCATACACGAAGGCATCGGGGATTTCAAAGCCGGTGTACTCGACAGGCACCTGCACTTTGCGACGGGAAGGCTTGCTGAGCAGGGCAGCCACTTTCAGGCTGGCAGGCTGACGGCCTTCCAGATAGTGCAGCAGGTAATTCATGGTGATGCCGGTGTCCACAATGTCTTCCACCAGAATCACATGGCGGTTGGAAATGGGCAGGCTCAGGTCCTTGATGAGTTTGACTTCACCGCTGGACTGCTTGGCATTGCCATAGCTGGACACCGCCAGAAAATCCACGGTCAGGGGGAGCCCGATGGCCCGCACCAGATCGGCATGGAACAGGAAAGCACCATTGAGGACGCAAATCAGGTGGGGCTCCTGACCAGCATAGTCGCGGGTGATCTGCTCACCGATTTCTTTGATGCGCTGTTGCACCGCTTCAGCGCTGATTTGAACTTCTCCGTTACCAGGGGAAAACACCATACCCAAAGAGTGTAACATGTCGGGAGAAGGCCGAGGGGCCTGCGGCCCGCCGAGGGCCGAGAGCACAGGGCCGAGGGCTAAAAAAGCTTTGGCCAAAGCAATCAAGGGCGCAGCACGCTGCACCCCTACATTGACCTTTAACCATTTTTAACATATTTGAGACGATGCTCTCGGCTCTCGGCTCTCGGCTCTCGGCTCTCGGCTCTCGGCTCTCGGCTCTCGGCTTTAAGTTGACAACTCTTCCTTCTCCCTGACCCTCAGCACCCTCACCGCTCTGGGCAGCACCCGAGCGTGCACCGGGGTCACGGCGTCCTCGATGACTTCTCCGTCGTATTGGATGGGCAAAACGGGATCGGTGCGGATGGTGATTTCACGGCAGTGGTAAATTTCCACCCGGTCGCCATAATCCACCTTGCCGACTTTCAGGTGTTTTTTGATGCTCTCGATGATGCTGGGGACCAAAGCCAGAGGGGTGTTGCCTTTCAGGACAATGATGGTCAACAGCCCATCTGCAGGGTCAATGCCTTCTGCAATGGGCAGACCAAAAGTGGCCATGCCAAAGTTGGCGATCATCACACTCATGCCTCTGGTTTCCACGGTGTGCCCGTCCATTTCAAGGACAATGTCTGCCTCTGGAACAGCAATTTTTTTCATCATGGCCACCACATAAGCGGCCACCCCGAGGGTGGGTTTGAGTTCTTCACTGGCATGGATCATTTCGGCATCAAGGCCAACCCCGGCCAGCATGGTGAAGCCGTATTGTTTGGTGCCCACCACCAGTTCCGCCAGATCGATTTTGGAGGACTCTCCATGTTCGAGGAGGTCATACAGGTTTTCGGCATGGTCCTGAATCCCGAGGTTGACGGCAATCAAATTGGCGGTTCCAGCAGGAAAGGGCAGCATGGGGATGTCCTTTCCTTGTAGGGCGTGGGCCACACAACTGATGGTTCCGTCTCCTCCTGCGGCCACCACCGCATCAAAGGTGTCTGCATCTGCTGTGAGGGCTTGAGGGGTGGTTTCATGGCTGAGTTCCCGTTCCACCACATTGATGCCTTTTTCAATCATCAGGTCACGAAATTCATGGAGGTTGTGGTTTCCCCGGCCTGCTTTCTTGTTTTCAATGATCAGAACCCGTTGCATATGTTCTCATGGTAGTGATCCGTACACATCCACAATCGTGAAAAGCGCTACAGGTCACTTTGCCTCAAGGCTTCGTTAAACGACTTGCCTTGCTGCATGGTGCATCCAGATACAATACGTCCATGCGTTTACCCGACCTCACTCAGGTTCCCGGGGTGCTTGGTGAAATCTGCACCCTGAGGGCCCAGGATTACACCCTTCCTGCCACCACAGACTTCCCTGTGCAGCCCAGAGCCCACCGTTTCGAGCAGGCCCTCAGAAGCCAACCTCTGGCCCTCATCGCAGAGGTGAAGCAGGCCAGTCCATCCAGAGGGGCCATCGCCGAATTGGACCCTGTTGATGCTGCCCTCTCGTATCAGAGGGGTGGAGCCAGTGCCATCAGCGTGCTCACCGAGGAGCGTTACTTCAAAGGTTCCCCTGAATTTCTGAAAAGCGTGGTTGCCAAAGTAGAGATCCCTGTTTTGCGCAAGGATTTCGTGTTGCATCCCCACATGATTGAAGAGGCTAAAGAATGGGGAGCCAGCGCAGTCCTCCTGATGGTGTCTGTCCTTGGAGACCTGACCAAAGATTATCTGGACTACACCCACCACTGTGGTCTGGACGCCCTTGTGGAGGTCCACACCGCTGCAGAACTGGAGATTGCGCTGGCCTCTGGAGCACCCATCATCGGGGTGAACAACCGCGACCTGACCACCCTCAACATCGACCTGGAGGTATCCCCCAGACTGATTGCACAGGCCAGAGGGGCCGGTTTTGAAGGCGTCCTGATTGCAGAGAGTGGCTACTCCACCCCAGAGCAACTTTCCCGCATCCGTGGGGTTGCCGATGCCGTGCTGGTGGGCTCCAGCCTCTCTGGAAGTGGCAGTCTTGAGCAGGCGACCAGGGAGCTGTTGAAGGTTTAAGGGTTCAAGGGGATGTGTTTTTGAAAAAGTTTACAGTTGACAGCAGACAGCAAGATTTTTCTGAGCTGAAGCGCGCAAGATTTGCACCGCTCTCAGACCACCAAAAACCACCCAAACTGTGAACTGTCTGCTGTCAACTGTAAACTTCTCGAAACGGAGATGCCATGCCAGAACTGGTTTTCATGGGCACATCGGATTCCAAAGGGGTCCCGCGCTATTACTGCACCTGCAAGGTCTGTGAGCAGGCCAGAACCACCGGCCAGAACCGCAGAACCCGGTCCAGTCTGCTGATTCAGGGTGCACAAAACACCCTGATCGATGCTGGACCCGATTTTCATGCCCAGTCCACACGGGAAAAACTCACTGAAATCCATACCCTCTTGGTCACCCATGCCCACAATGATCACATTCTGGGCCTCGGGGATTTGCTGGATTTTGTGACCTACGCCAGAGGCCACCTCCCCATGTACGCCCCGTCAGAAGTGGTTCCCATGGTGAAATCCCGCTTCGCTTATCTGGACCGTCTGGACTGGTTGAAACCCCTGCCCGGTGGTCTGGTGCTGGAAGGGTATCAGGTGCAGGCCTTCAAGGTGCCACACGGGGCCAACGGCTTCAGCTATGCTTACCGTTTTGACAGCCTGAATTTTGCGTGGGTCTATTGCCCGGACAGCATCAACATCTCTCCTAAAACCGAGGAGGAATTCATGCTGGGACTGGACCTTCTGATCCTTGGGACGTCCTTCTGGAAAGAACCTTACCCGATGCAGACCCGCAGCGTATATGACGTGCAGGAGGCTCTGGACCTGAAAAGCGTTCAGGCTGCCAAAAAGGTGATCCTCACCCACATGAGCCATGACATTGATGCAGAGGTTGCCGTGCTGCCAGAGCATGTGAGCTTGGCGTTTGATGGGATGAGGGTGTGGGTGCCCTAAGAAGGCCAAGGGCCGAGAGCACAGGGCCGAGGGCTAGAAATGCTTTGGCATCAGCAATGAAGGGCGAGGCATGCCTCGCCCCTACAGACGTTTCCCTTGACGATTTTTACTGTGTGTCACACGATGCTCTCGGCTCTCGGCTCTCGGCTCTCGGCTCTCGGCTCTCGGCTCTCGGCTCTCGGCTCTCGGCGAATCCTTACTTCACCCTCACCACCAGAAACCCATCCAGCCCCTTCTGCGTGAACGTCGGAACCATGATGGCTTCCACACGTGGGTCCATGCCAATGAACGCGTTCAGTTCGCGGATTTTGCGGTACTGGCTTTCTTTGAGGCTGTTGTCCAGCACTTTGCCGTGTTGCACCACATTGTCCAGCACGATCACGCTGCCCGGACGCACCAGACGCATGGCGAATTCATAGAACTCGGGGTAGTGGGGCTTGTGGGCATCGATGAACACAAAATCGAAAGGCTCTTGCTTGAGAAGGCCTTTCATGGTCTGGATCGCGTCCCCTTCGATCAGCTGAACCCGACTCTCCAGTCCGGCCTCCTGGAAGGTTTCTCGGGCCACCTGTGCAGCCAGAGGGTCCATTTCGAGGGTGACGAGTTGTCCGTTTTCAGGAAGGGCTCGGGCCAGCCATGTGCCGCTGTATCCACCCAGACTGCCCACTTCCAGAATGCGTTTGGAGCCGTGGATTTTCACCAGCATCTGGAGCATTTTGGCCTGTGTGGGGCTCAGGTGGATGTTTCTCAGGCCTGCGGCCTCACTGCGGGTCAGGATGTTGCGCAAAAGGGCGTCTTCATGGGCGTAATGTTTCTGGATGTAGTGGTCCAGAATGTACAGGGTGTCCAGATTGAGGGTTTCGTCGGTCACAGGTCACGCTCCAGCCAGGAGATGTTTCCTCCGGCACTTTCCAGCACGCCATCCAGACTGTCCAGAAAACGCTTTCTGGCATTTGGGTAGTCTGGATGGTCTTTCAGGGACCTCAGCAGGTCAAAAAGCACCACATTCGGATGCACCACCCCATCCACCGTCACATCGGTGCGGAAGTGGGTGTAGTGGTCCAGCAAACGGTAGGCGGGCTCCAGAGCGCAGGAGGCATCGAATGCTGGGGGTTTGGGGGCAGCAAACTCGATCATGGCTTTAACTTAACAGGAAACTGTGGCCAGAGGATGAACTTTTCTTGCCATTTGTTCGCTGTCTTACTCGATCTTGAGCAGGATGGATTTCAGGTACAGGCTCTCGGGGACCAGCAGCATCCACGGGTGATCGGCAGGTTGGTAAGTCACGGTGATCACTTCGGCAGTGCGTCCGGTGTCGGCCATGGCCAGTCGGGCAGCGTCCAGCATGTCTTCCACGCGGATGTAGTGGGCACAGGTGCTGACCAGCACATGTCCGCCGGGGGAGAGCATTTTGAAGATGTGCCCAAGCCCCTCACTGAAGATGCGTTTGGCCTGAGGCACATCGTCTTTGCGCTTGGCCAATGTGGGCGGATCAAAAACCGCATGCTGAAAGGTGCGTTTTTCTTTGACCAGATCGGAGAGCACTTTGATGGCATCTCCCAGACGCATGCCCACCTGACGGTCCAGGCCGTTTTTCTGGGCCACCCGTTCCAGAGTCGCCAGAGCGGTGGCATCTTTGTCAATGGCAAGGGTTTTGGCTCCCTGTTTTGCTGCATGCAGGCTGAAACCGCCCGTGTAGCTGTACACGTCCAGAAAGTGATCCCCGTCTTTGACCAGACTGGCCATCAGATGGCGGTTGTCCCTCTGGTCCAGAAAGAAACCGGTTTTCTGGCTGTCCAGAGGTCGGAAAGAGAACGCCACGCCTCCCTCGGTGAACTGCACCTCCTGAGGCACTTCTCCCCACAGGATGCCAGTGGTCTGGCCCATGCCTTCTTTGTTGCGTTCCACAGTGTCAGAGCGTTCATAAGCTGCGCTGGCTCCGGTCACCTGCTTCAGGGCAGACAGGATGATCTCACGGTGCTTCTCTACGCCAGCATTGCGAAATTGCACACTCAGGATGCCATTGAAATAATCCGCCACGATGCCGGGGGTACCGTCTGCCTCTGCGTGCAGCAAACGAAAAGCCTCGGCTTCAGGAAGGCGGGCTTTGCGCTTGTCCCATGCCGCCTGAATGCGGGCACGGTAAAATTTTTCGTCGATGTTTTCCCGTTTCAGGGTCAGCATGCGCAGGGGAATGCTGCCTGTGGGATTGAAGTACGCCCGACCAATGAACATGCCGCCTTCGGCATGCACATCCACCACGCTTCCGGCCTCAACTTCTGGGACCTCCAGAAGGTCTCCCGAGTAAGCGAAGGGGTAATGGTTCAGGAGTTTCTTTTCTTTGCCGCTTTTAACTCTGACTTTCACGCGTCTCAGTGTACCCTGTCAGACGCTGAAGTTCTCCCAGAACTTCTGAGCCGTGACTGAAGGGATTCACAAAACGCCAGTGGCGGGCGATGTTTCCATCTGGACCAATCAGGAAGGTCTGGCGGTCTGCCTGTCCGGTCAGTCTGCTGAACAACCCGAGCACCCCATACTGGGCACAAATTTTCTTGTCGCTGTCTGGTATGAGCGGATAGTGCAGGGTGCAGCTCTGGCGGAACTTGGCCTGATGGGCTTCGGTGTCGGTGCTGATTCCGATCACCTGTGCCCCGAGCCTCTGGAACTCTGGAAGGGCGTTCTCAAAACTTCTGGCTTCGATGCTGCAACCCTGTGTGTTGGCTCTGGGATAGAAAAACAGGACCACCCAGCGGCCTCTCAGGTCTTGCAGGTTGATTTTTTCCCCCTGATCGCTGGTGCCTTGAAAGAGGGGTGCTGGATCTCCAATGCTGAGTGACATGGGGTCATTTTAATGAATCTCTGGGTCCTTTGTTTGTAATGTGGTGCCGGGTCGGGAATAAATGCTGTTCTGCCTCACCATCAGACGTTCATTGATCAAAGAGCGCCTCAGGGTGGCCACATCGTCATGGAAGGCCACCAGCACCCGGTTGACTTCCAGTTCAGTGTAGGTGCGGTCAAAATCAAAAGCCTCCACCAGTTTTTCCAGCACAAAGCGCTGCTTTTTCAGTTGTGAAGGAAACTTGACCAGTTTTCCATCTTTGAAAAAAGCATGCAGCACTTTGTCTTTTTCGCTGAAGCTCTGGTCTTTGGATGGGCGAAACAGAAGCAAGTTCTTGATTTGCACGTCCAGAGCCTTTTCATTCAGGCGGTAAACCTGATAGTACTGCTCTTTCTGGGCAAGCACCAGTTGCTCTTCCAAGAGCAGGTTCATGTGATGGGAAACGGTGGCCGGACTGAGGTTGAGCAACTTCGCCAGTTCCTCCCCATGCCTGCTCTGTCCTTGCAGCAAGTGCAGGATCATCAGTCTGGAAGGGTGGGAAAGGGCTTTGAACAGGGAGGCGCTTTTCTCTGGGGTGGTGAAATCTGGTTTGATGTCCATAAAACCAGATTAATCCAATTAGATAAACTTCGAAATAAATCAAATGGCTTGCAGAGGGCCTGAGGGCAAAAAAGCTCTGGCTTCAGCAATGCAGGGCGAGGCACACCTCGCCCCTACCATTTTTCTTGACCATTTTTCTGGGTGAAAAATCATGCTCTCGGCAAAGCTTGACAACTGTTAATGGATCATCCACCATGCCTTCTGCCTTCTGCCTTCTGCCTTCTGCCTTCTGCCTTCTTCTTGCCCCTTAAAGCGTGCCTCGGTGACGGCACCGTCGGCACTGGGGCGCTGCCTTCTGCCTTCTGCCCCCAGTGTTGTACCCTATCTACCACATGCCTGACCTGCTGGACCCTTTAACTGCATTTCGTGGAAAACCTGTGCTGCTGGCCCTCTCTGGAGGTTCAGATTCGGTGGGCATGCTGCTGGCCCTGCACCAGTTGGGCATTCAAGTCACCGCTGCCCACTTCAACCACCAGATCCGTGAAGAAGCCGTACAAGACCAGGGTTTCGTGCAAGACCTCTGCCAGAGGTTTGGAGTTCCTCTGGAGGTGGGGACGGCTCCAGTGAAAACCATTGCTGCACAAAAGGGATGGTCGTTGGAGGAAGCTGCACGCAATCTCAGGTATGGTTTTCTGAGCAGGGCAGCCAAACAGCACAAGACGGAAGTCATCCTGACCGCCCACACCCTGAACGATCAGGCCGAAACGGTGCTCTGGCAACTGGTGCGTGGTACGGCCAAGGCCACTGGTATTCCTCCTGTGCAAGGGAGGGTAGAGCGTCCTTGGCTCGGGGTTTCCAAGCAAGACATTCAGGACTTTTTAAAGCAGGCTGGTCAAGACTGGCGTGAGGATGCTTCCAATCAGGACCCTGCCTTCACACGCAATTTCTTGCGCCTCAACGTCTTGCCAGAGCTCAGACGGCTCAATCCTCAGGTGGATGTGGCTCTGGCAAGATTTGCCCGGTACAGCAGGGAAGACGATGCTTTACTCTTTGAACTGGCAAGCAACATCACCCCTTACACAAGGTGGGACCAGCAACCTGAGGCTTTGCAAAGGCGTTTGATTGCCCAGAGCCTTGCCAAAGCCGGGATTGAATTTGACAGCCAGCACATCGAGCGGGTGCAAAAAGCCCTCCATTCCCCTCAAGTCCAACATCTGACTTTTCCCGGAAACCACCAGATTACAGTGCAGCAAGGGCAAATCTCAAAATCTGCTGTTTACGCCAAACCAGAGTTTGCTTATCCAGAGCATCTGGAGTTGCGTCACCGTCAGGATGGAGACAGAATTCGCCTTTCTGGAGGGACCCGCAAGGTTTCTGATGTGCTCACCGACCTGAAAATTCCCCGAGCAGAGCGGGATCAGGTCTGGTTGCTTGCAGAAGGGCAGCAAGTGCTCTGGTTGGGCCTCCATCCCGCTGTGGTTGCAGAGGGGTTCATGGACCTCAAAACCGATGCCCACTGGATGAAGCAGGCTTTGCAGGAGGCCGAAAAAGCCAGAGATCAGGATGAAGTTCCCATCGGAGCGGTGATTGTCAAAGAAGGCAAAGTGATTGCTGCTGCACACAACCAATGTGCTGCACTGCATGACCTCACCAGACACGCTGAACTGGAAGCCATCCGTCAGGCCAGCACAGGGTCCAGAGGGTACCTCACAGATTGCACCCTGTATGTCACCCTGGAACCCTGCCCAATGTGCATGGGGGCGATTCTGGAAAGCCGGATTTCGCGGGTGGTGTTTGGGGCCAGCAATCCCAAAATGGGTGCTCTGGGGGGAGTGTATGATCTCCTGAGAAACCACTGGGGCCACATCCCAGAGGTCACGCCCCATGTGATGGAAAAGCAATGTGCTGCCCTGCTGACCGGTTATTTTGCCTTGAAGCGCCAGAGCAAGAAAGGAAACCATGGAACCTGAACCACAAGACCTCCCAGAAGCTGTCAAAATGCAGGTGGATGCCCACATCGAACAGGCCATTGCTCTGGAAGAACAGGGGCAATTGCAGCAGGCAGAGCAGGTCTATCAGGCTGCGCTCAACCTCATCCCGGAGCCGAAATATGCTTTCTGGGAAACCATGCGGATTTACGTGGGCTTTGGCGAGATCCATTTTGTGCAGGGCCAATTTGAACAGGCTGCCCACTTTTATCAGGAGTGCATGAAAATGCCTGAGGGTTTCATCAACCCTTTTGTGCTTCTCAGGCGGGGTCAGATCGCTTTTGAGCAGGACGATGCCATCACCGCTGCGGAACACCTGACCCGAGCCCTGATGCTGGAAGGCACCGAAATCTTTGATGAAGAGGACCCCAAATATCTGGATTTTTTGAAAACCGTTCTGAAAGCCCCTCCGGGCGGATGGTGATCCAAAAAAGCAGGGAATGGCCCTCCTCTGGAACCCCTCACAACCTTCAGCCGATGTTGAGACCCACATTGAAAGTGGCGGTGTACCCTTTCTCTGGACTGCCCGAGAGGGTCAGCATCATCTGGTTTCCACCGTTTTTGTAAAGCATGTCGGTGCTGTTGGGGGTGTCCCGTTTGCCTTTGCCCTTGTAAGGGGCCACAGCATGAACCTTGTCGGTGACGGCCTCATCGAAGAAAAGCTGGGAAGCGAAGTCTCCGGTCACTTTGCCGTTGGTCACGGTCCGCAGGCGGTAATGGATGTGCACTGCGCGGCCTGAATACCAGCCCGGATAAATGGTTTTGAAGGTGGCTTCGCCTTTTGCATTGGTCATCTGGTAACCACGCAAGAAATTCTGACCTGTGGTGTCAAAACTGCGGTCACTGGCATCGGAGTACACGCCCAGAGCGTCGCAATGCCAGATGTCCACCATCACGTCACTGCGGGGCTCGCAGGTGTTCAGGGCGACTCTGGAGACTTTGAAAATCAGGGTGAGAGGAACCCCTTCTTTGACTGTTCCGGTTTTGGTGTCTTTGCGGACATCGCTGCGGTTCAGTTTTTCATCCACCCAGTAAGGGCCTTCGGTCATGGCAGGGCGCACCACACAACCGGGCAGGCCACTGGCTCCACTGTTGCCTGCACTGGTGCCCATCCTCTGGGAAAGGGCACTTCCAAGGAGGGTGGCCCCTGCTGCTGTGCCAGAGGCCCATCCAAAGAGCTGGAGTGCCTGTCTGCGGCTGAGCACCTTGCCTATGGGTTGGTCATCGTTGTCCATCTGTTCTCTCCTTGTGGGGTGATTTGATGAAACCGAGTATGGCAACAGGGTGTTAAGAAGCGGTGAAGCTTCAGCGAATCACTTTGGCAGGCTCAATGCGTGCGGCTTTGCTGGCAGCAGCAAAACCAGCCAGCAAAGTGGTGGCCAGACTGACGATGTTGACCCACACGAAATCCAGAGCCTGAATTTGCACAGGCAGACTGGAAATGAAATACAGGTCTCCGGGCAAGCGGATCGGATTGAGTTTGAAGTAGTAACTCACCCCAAAACCCAGAATGTTCCCGAGGATCAACCCACCCACCCCCAGAATCAGGCCCTCCAGCATGAAGGTCTGCAAAATCCATTTCTCCGGGGTGCCCATGGCCCGCAGGATGGCGATTTCCTGTGTTTTCTCGAAGACACTGAGGATCAGGATGTTGGCGATCCCGAAGGCTGCCACAATCACGATCAGGAACACCACAATCCCAATCACCCGTTTTTGCAGGGCCATTTGTTCAATCAACGTGGCGTTGATGTCCTGCCATGGCTGGGGGGCATATGCCTGATATTGTCGCATCAGGTCAAAGCCCACTTCCCGGGCTTCCATGGGGTCTTTCAGGTTGATGCGGTAGCTGATTGGGCTGTCTGGATTGAGTTTTTTGATGTCCTCCAGACGCATGAATGCATAAGCCTGATCGATCAAAATGTACCCAGAGCGAAAGGTCCCTTTGACTTTCAGGCTGCCCCGTTTGTACTGGCTGTTGAGCAAGCGCACTTCATCGCCGGGAAAAGCCCCGATGGTGCGGGCCAGCACCTCGCCCAAGACAATTTCATTGGGTTTGAGGGTGCTGATCAGTTGCATTTCCTCTGGGCGCAGGTTGAGCACCCCGGCTTCCTGAGAGGTCACCCCGAGCAAGGTGGCAAAATCCACACCTGCAGGCAGACCTTCCGTGGCCGGACGGGTGATCAGGGCTTTGTCTGCAGCAAATGCACTGAAAGCCTGAACTTTGGGGTTGGCTTCAAGGGCTTTTTCCAGCTCCAGATTGCGCTCGGGTTTGCTGCCCACCAGGGCAATGTGTGGGATGGTTTTCAAGGTGGCATCAATCAGGGATTGGGTGAATCCATTGGTCAGTGAGAGGGCCGTCACCAGCACCATGACCCCCACAGCAATGCCCACAAGGGTCAGGGCATTCTGGGTGCGCCTGCGGCGCAGGTGTGAGAAAGCCAGAGTCAGAATCAGTCGCATGACGCCATCAGCTTAACTGAGGACTGTGAGAGGATGTCTGTTTTGCATTGCAAAGGCCCATTTGCAAAAAAGGTCAGAAATGGCCCTGCAAGCGGTTCAGACCCAAACAAAGGGCTGTCACCCGATTTCCCTGCACTTCCAGAGCGCACTTCAGGGGTTGCTCGGGATCTTCGATTTCAAACACATTCTGGCCCAGAGGTTTCAAGTTTACCCCCCGGCGCCATGGTCCAGTCAGGGTGTGAATCAGCAACTTTCCATTCTGGAAACGCAGTTTCAAACCTCCGGGTTGAGACAGGAAAACCAGAGGTTTTTCCACGCCACGCACCTGTTCTGCATAACTGCGGGCAAACTTCAAACTGGACAGGGGCAAGCGGGTTTCTTGAGGTTCAGGTTGTCCCAGAGCTTCCTGTAAAAATTTCAGGGGCAGGGTTTGCACTTCAGGAGATGCAGAATTGGCCATCACCACCACCGCCAGCCCTTTTTCTGGACACACAAACAGGTTGCTGTTGTAGCCGATCCAGCCTCCAGAGTGGGAATACACTTCATGCCCTCCTTGATTTTCGATCAGAAAACCCAGTCCCATGCCCATCAGGTCTGGATGGACCTGATGGTGCCTCTGGAACACCTCTTTGAACGACTCGGGTTTCAGCAGGGCAGGAGAGAAGACAAGCAGGCTCTGGGCATAAGCCACCATGTCATTCAGGTTTGCAAACACCGCTCCGGCGGGTTTCACCACGATGTCCAGATCAGGTGCAGCTTTAAAACCTTGTTTTTTCTGGAGGTGTGGCAAGGCACGTTTCTCTGGCCTTCCATATGCAGGATTTTGCATGCCTGCAGAAAGCAACACCCTTTGAATCAACACTTCAGAGAAAGGTTGCCCGGTCACATCTTCCACCAGTTGCCCGAGCAGTGCAAAGGCATGGTTGCAGTAACTCCAGCGGTCCTCTGGGGGATAAATGGGGGTCAGGCCTTTGCGGTAGTACTCAGGCAGGGGAGGGGCATCCTTGAGGCTTCCCAAAGCGCCTGCAGGCAAAAGCAGGTCTGTCAAACTGCGGAAATAACCCAATCCAGAGGTGTGGGTCAACAGGTGCCGGATGCGAATGGGGTTGTTCACAAAAGGGCTGTGAATCTGGATGCTTTTGAGGTGCTGTTCCACCGGATCATCCAGTTTGATTTTTCCACCCTCGACCAACTGCATGATGCACAGGGCCACCATGGTTTTGGTGATGGATCCAATGCAAAAAGGGGTCTCTGGCGTGATGGGAACCTGCTTCTGGACATCGGCCCATCCGGCCACGTGGGAGTAAATCACCTGATGGTTCCAGAGCACCGCCACGCTGTTGCCTGCGGTTGACGATTTGAAGGGTTCAAAGATGCGTTGTGCCACTTCAGAAAGGTTCATGGTGCCTCCGTTTCAAGTGAGCCCTGACCTGTTCCAGCACAGCCCGTTCTTTGCTCTCTGGTGGCAGCAGGGCCAGAAGGATGAATTCGGCTGTCGGATCATTCAGCACCTCTGGAGGCCCGAGCAACGGACGCAAGAAGTCACTTTCTGCAAACTCCAGAGCCAGACGGTCCAACTCGGCGGGGTCATCGGTCTGGTCCACCCTTTGGGTCCAGGACACCAGCTGGTCACGAACTTCAGGGTGTTCTTCCATGAACCGAATGTCCTGTTCCAGTTGTGCTGGATCTTGCAAGGCCGGGTAACTCAACATCTTGCCCATCAACTGTTTTTCACGGGCAATGGCGGTTTCTGAGAGGGTTCCAGAGAGGTTTTCAAGCTGTGCTTTCCAGACCTCTGGCAGTTTCTGTTCCAGCAAGTCCTGAAAGGGTTGCCCTTTTTGCAGGAGGTGTTCGGCTTTGCGTTTTTGCCCTTGCATTTGTTCGATCTGGCGGTCCAACTCCTGCACCTTCAGGGTCAAGAGTTGTTGCAGCACTCGATCACGTTCTGGGCTGTCCAGCACATATCCAATCTCATTCAAGGTCAACCCGAGGTTTTGCAGGTCACGGATTTGACGGATGCGCTCCAGATCCTCGGGGGTGTACATGCGGTATTGCCCTTCGGTGCGCGATGGGTCCCTCAGCAATCCCACTTTCTGGTAATGGCGCAGGGTTTTGGTGCTCACCCCCAAAAGGGCAGCAATCTGACCAATTTTGAGCCACACTTCAGGCATGCTGTTCACCTCTGTGGCAGCATACAACCCTGCCCGTGGGACAAGGTCAAGCCCACAAAAAAACACCCCTGCAGGGGTGTTCAGAACCACTTGAGATTCAGGCGGGCCGGATTTCGATGCTGCAAGGTGCTTCTTTGAAGGTGAAGCTGAAGTGGCTCTGGATGAAGCTTTGCAGGGCGTCCAGAGAAGCTTTGATTTGCAGCACAAAAGTCGGTCTCTGGGGATCGGGTGGCAACACGCACAAAGCGTGGCCTTCTTGTTGTGCAGCGAGGGTGAGCTTTTTGATCAGCCGTTTCAGGCGTTTTTGCTGGGAATCAGGAAAAGACAAATTCAATTGATGCATGGTGATGAAGCCTCCTAAAAATGGCATTCCGGAAGAAGGGGTTGAGGCCGGTTTTGCCTGATACGTGCACAGTCTAGAAATTTCACAGCTTAGAAGTGTTAGCAGGATGGTTGCGGGTTCTGCATCAAACCTTTAAGTGCTTTTCAGCTTCATCACAGCCTGAAAACATTGTGTTGCAGGGTCAAATTCTGATGTTGAAAATCAAAAGGAGGTGGATTCAAATCCACCTCCTTTACAGCCTCTGGATTTTTACTTCAGGATGGTCAATTTGACCTGACGGACACCCCAGGCTCGGGCTTCGCTCATGGTGCGCATCCAGATGTCCACCTGACCGTACTTTCTGGGATGCATGGTGTCTTCCACAAAGAAAACCGTTTGTGACAGCATGCGGTTGTAGTAAGAGGCACCAGCGCCCAGCAGTTCAATTTTGACTTTGCTGCCATAGGGAATTTTGCGCAGCATGTCCCGGCTCAGGGCCACCACGCCAAAACGGGTGCGGGATCCTGTGGCAGTGATGTTGGGGGTGGCATCGGTTTGCCCGACAAAACTGTTGTAGGCGGTGGCTTTCAGGACGAAGCTGTTGCCTGCACGATAGTTGGCCGGTACCACTTTTGCTTGTGCTTTGGGTGTGGCCTTTGCAGTCTGGACTTTCTGGGTCACTTTGACCGTCTGGACAGGTTTGGCCACAGGCTGGGTGAGTTCCAGAGCCTTTTCTGCCAGCTGGTCTGCAGGCAAAATGGGATCGGTGGGAACTTCAACTTTTACAGATTTTTTCTCGGCTTCTCCAAAGGCGGAGTTGCTGATGTTGAGGACGCTGCAAAGCATTGCAGTTCCGATCAGGGTCAATCTCAGGGTGCTTTTTGCCATAAGTCAATGAGTCCTCTACCCACCTGTTTGTGGGTGATGTAGATGCAGGTTGTGCTGCTTTGGGTCGATCGATGCGTGGTCTCAGGTTGGATTCAACACGCGACTGGCTTTTCCCGAGGACTGGATGTGCCGTTGATGCTTTGTGGGCCTTGGATTCACTGCTGCTGAATGCTGAAGGCGAAAGCAATTCTAGACTTGCCTAACTTAAGTTATGCTGAATCTGTGAGTAAAGTCTAATAAAATGTCTTTTTGTTACTCATTTTATTCTCACGAAGATGGTTAAAATTGATACGAATCAAAATTTTTTTCCTTTGTGGTACAGCAGAAGAAACATGATAAAACATTAAAACGAAAAATTAAGATTCTCATCATTTTTGAATTGTAAAGGGGTGTTTCAGCGGGTTTTTGCCTGCTTTCGAAGCCTCAAAGAGCAAAAAAGGGGGTTTTGCCCCCTTAAGTTTGTCAAAACCCCTGAAGAAAGCTGAGGATCCCCAAGATAAACTCATAAACTACTCATTATGTCTATGGTTAAAAATGAGAAATCATTCGTTCAGCAACCCTTCGTACACTCTCAAATACTGCGGAACAATATGATGGGGCTGAAAATGCTCGACTGCCCGAGCTCGGGCCCTTGCACTGAAAGCAGCATGAAGTTGCTCATCCTGAAGCAAATTTAATGTTGCATCGGCCATGCCATCGATGTCGCCCACATCACACAAAAAGCCTGTCTCCCCCTGAATGTTGACTTCAGGGATGCCCCCAATGTTGCTGCTGACCACCGGAACTCCACAAGACATGGCCTCCAGAGCCACCAAGCCAAACGATTCCTGACTGGAAGGAAGCAGGAACACATCTGCAATGCCCATGATGGTTTCCACAGACGGGTAAGACCCGAGGAAATGCACCCGCCCAATGACACCGAGTTTCTGGGCCAGCTCAAAAGCTCTGGAACGGTCTGGACCATCGCCGACCATCAGCAGGCGAGAAGGAACTTCGGTCTGGACCCGAGCAAACAACTCAATCACATCAAGGGTGCGTTTGATGCCCCTGAAATTCGAAAGATGCAAAATGATTTTCTCGTCTGGATGGGCAAATCTTGCCCGATACTTGGCGTCCGTGTTGCGCTGAAAGCGGTGCACATCCACAAAGTTGTAAATCACATCAATGGGCACATCCACATTGAAAATGTCTTTGGTGTGGTTCGCCAGATACTGGGAAACTGCAGTTACCCGATCAGAACGCACAATGGCATGCCGCGTTGAATGGCGAAAAGCCGGATCCAGTCCGATCAAGGTCACATCGGTGCCGTGCAAGGTGGTGACCACCCGGGTTCTCTGGGTGATGTCCTGCGCCATCAGGGCACTGGTGGCGTAAGGAATCGCGTAGTGGGCATGGGTGATCTGGATGTCGTGTTCTTGAATCACTTCTGAAAGGGTGTTTGCTGTATTGATGGTGGTCAGGGCCTGCTCGAACAGGGGATATTCGTAGCGCCCCACCTGATGAAAGAAAACATTGGTGCAACAATCCAGTGCAGACAGGCGGAAAGGCTGTGCTGTGGAAACAAAATGCACTTCATGGTCACGCTGGGCCAGTTCCACCCCGAGTTCGGTGGCAACCACGCCCGAGCCACCGGCAGTGGCATGGCAAAGGATGGCAATGTTGGCGTTGTTCACGGGTAAGATTATAGACCTCTCATTTCCATCCCATCGTCACGGAAAGCAGGTTTATCAGGAAGACTAAGCCATTCACCTTATCGGCTGTTTGAAGAAGGTCAAAGCAGCACATGCAGTTTGCTTTTCAAGATGTTCTGAACGTTTCTGGGCACAAAAGGATGGTGTCTGAGGGTCCACTTTTCTTTGAGGGTGAGTTCATGGTGCAGGTAATCGTGCAAAATCACCTCATCAAAGTCTGCTTCTGGTCTGAACATCCGTTTGTATCTCCAGAATTCCCGAATGGTGGACCGCCCGAGCAAAGCCCCCACATACAGAATCTGTCCGATGATGCCAGTGCTGGACAAGAAACCACTCTGGTGGTAGCTGTCAAAAAAAACTGAGTGGTCAAAAGCAGTCCGTTTGAACTGGATGTTCCATGTGCCCTTTTGGCCTTCCAGCACCACATAAGCTGCATGGGGCTCGGGTGCGTCTTCGACAGAGAATCCCACAGAACCCACATTGCAGAAGGTTTGGCGGTTCAGGCTGGTTTTGCGCTGTCTGTGCGTGTGTCCTGCCAGCACAAGACCAAAAGAATGCCCGGACAGCACACCAGAGAATTCAGCATCTGTCATGGAAAGGACTTCATCAAATGCACTTCTGGGACTGGCGTGGCAGAGCAACACCTCTGGAAGCCCTGTCACCTGAAGGGTGTGGGTCAGGGGCCACTGCAAGAGGGTGCTTTCCCCATCTTTCATTTGGTTGGCCCAGAAACGTGCTGGAGCAAAACTGGCAGAAGTGTAATGTTCTTCGGGGGCAGTGCCCTGCAAGTGATGCAAGAGCATCACTTCATGGTTGCCATACACCGTGACCAGTTGTTGTTGCTGGATGAGGTTCAGAACCTCTGGTCCTTGTACCCCCCAGTTGACGTTGTCGCCCAAAAGCAGGATCTGGT
Source organism: Deinococcus misasensis DSM 22328 (assembly GCF_000745915.1). Classification (NCBI taxonomy): domain Bacteria; kingdom Thermotogati; phylum Deinococcota; class Deinococci; order Deinococcales; family Deinococcaceae; genus Deinococcus; species Deinococcus misasensis. Next base: position 70,553 of record NZ_JQKG01000009.1, on the reverse strand, counting down.
CTGCATCCTGTACGGCCTGCAAAACGGCTTCAAATGCCTGTAAATTCCCGTGAATGTCGGACAGCACTGCAATTTTGCTGGATCGTCCCATGTATTGAGTATGTTGTGTAAGACCATGATAATGATGAACATGCTCATCGATTTTTGAGCGTTTCGCAAATCGGGTATAATGAAGTGTTATCGCCCCGAAATCACGGGGTTTTTTCTTGCAGAGGTCACAACATGTCCAACCTGTCCCATGAAATTCAACGCAGACGCACGTTTGCGATCATCTCCCACCCGGACGCCGGGAAAACCACCATGACCGAAAAGCTGCTGCTCTACGGAGGCGCCATCCAGAGTGCAGGTTCGGTCACCGCCAAGCAAAACCAGAAACAAACCCAGTCCGACTGGATGACCATCGAGCAGCAGCGTGGAATTTCCATTTCCAGTTCAGCTCTGGTCTTCGATTACCACGGTTACCACATCAACCTGCTGGACACCCCCGGACACCAGGACTTCTCGGAAGACACCTACCGCACCCTGATGGCCGTGGACAGTGCCCTGATGATGCTGGACGCTGCCCGTGGTGTGCAGGCCCAGACCGAGAAACTGTTTGCGGTGTGTCGCAACAAAAACATCCCCATCATCACCTTCATGAACAAGATGGACCGTCCGGCCATGGACTTCTTCGAGCTTCTGGAGCAGGTGGAAAGCACCCTCAAAATCAAAGTGGTGCCCATGACCTGGCCGATTGGCTCGGGTCCAGATTTCAAAGGGGTGTACGACCTGCAACAGAAACGGGTTTTCCTGTTTGAACGCACCGAACACGGCAAAAAACGTGCCCCTGTGCAGGTCGCAGACCTTTACGATCCCCAACTGGAAAGCCTGCTGGGCTCTGATGCCCTGCAGTTGCTCCAAGAACAGGTCGAGATGGTGGAGGGTGTGCTCGATCCCCTCGACATGGACCTGTTCCTGAGAGGGGAGATGACCCCGGTCTTCTGGGGAAGCGCCATCACCAACTTCGGGGTGGAAAACTTTCTGGACGCTCTGGTGGAACTGGCCCCTGCACCCCATGCCATTGAAACCACGCTGGGCAAGCTGGAACCCACCGAAGAAACGTTCACTGGCTTCATTTTCAAATTGCAAGCCAACATGAGCAAACAGCACCGGGACCGCACCGCCTACATGCGGGTGGCCTCGGGCACTTTTGAACGCGGAATGGCCGTGATGCACACCCGCACAGGCCGCGAAATCCGCCTGTCCAGAGCACACACCCTGTTCGCACAGGACCGCGAAAGCATCGAGGTGGCCTACCCCGGTGACATCGTGGGTCTGGTGAACCCCGGTGTGTTCCAGATTGGCGATGTGGTCAGTGTGAATCCCAAGATTCGCCTCACCGATTTCCCGCGGTTTACCCCAGAGCACTTTGCAACGGTGTCTCCCAAAGACGTGAGCAAGCGCAAAGCCTTCAGAAAAGGTCTGGAGCAACTCTCTGAAGAGGGTGTGGTGCAAATTTTCTTCCCCACCGATGGGGCCAGAGATCCCATTCTGGGCGTGGTGGGCCAGTTGCAATTCGAGGTCTTCGAGCACAGGATGCTGGAAGAGTACGGCGTGGCCATTGATTTGATGCACTCCAGCTACAAACTGGTGCGCTGGTTGGCCGGTGAACCGGGTGCTCTGGCCCGTTTCGCCAAACACGTGGAAGACGACCGTGGCCGTCCGGTGATGCTGTTCAGAAACCGTTTCGATCTGGAATTTGCCCTTGAGCAGCACCCTGATCTGGAATTCTTGCCCCAGCCCAAAGACATGACGGTCATTCAAGACTGAAGTTTTCAAAACATGGTGTTCAGAGGGGTGGGAGATGCAGGTCTTCCACCCCTTTTGTCTATACCTTTTTGATCAATGAGTGAATTCTGCTGAAAAAATCGGTCAGCCAGAAAGTGGCTCTTGGAGCAAGCGCAGACCTCTGGTTTTTGCCTCTGAAAAAATTTTCAAGATGATCGGAGGCACGTGAAAGCCATGAAATCCTTTTCGTGAACCAAAACACATTGAAAAACAGATGTCTGGAATGAATTTTTTCTCTAAATTGTGTCTTTGAGAGAAAGCGCAAAAAGGGTCTGAAAAACACCCTTGTCCCGAGTTTGTTCTGTTGACGGATAAACCCGGGCTTGCTAACGTGGACATACTTACCGTTAAAACATCCACCAAGGAGAAAAAAGATGTCCAGAACTGCACTCTGGCTCACTGCCGTGTTGACCCTCGGCGTGGGCACCACCTCTTGCAACCTTTTTCAGCCCCCAGTAGACACCCAGGCACCAGATGCTGCCCTGAAAAGTTCTGCCACAGCCGTCACTGCACAAGGGCCCATCAAGCTCACGGCCACCACCACGGCCACCGATGTGGCCAGAGTGGTCTTCTACAACAAAGGCAAAAAAGTCTCAGAAGACACCTCTGCTCCCTATGAAGCGGTGATTGACGCCACGGCAGCCCTCAACGGAGAACACATTTTTACGGCACAGGCCATCGACCGCTCTGGAAATGCAGGCATGTCCGATGCCGTCAATGTCAGCGTGAACATCGCAGACACCTCCATTGTGGAACTGTTCAACAACGGGAATTTTTCGAATGGGGACGCTGGATGGTGGACCAGTGGCACCTCGCCCCTCAGCATCAACAATGGGGAAGCTTGCACCACCATTGGCAACCCCGGAGCCAACCCTTGGGATGTGATTGTCGGGCAAGGCGGAGTGGGTCTCAATCAAGGGGCCACCTACACCCTGAGTTTCAGGGCCAGAGCAGATGTGGCAACGGGTTTCAAGCCTTTGTTGCAACTGGATGGTGCCCCTTACACAGGTTACTTTGCCACAGAGGTCAATGACCTTGGGCCAGCAGCCAAAGATTACCAGTTCACCTTCGACATGAAGGAAAAAAGCGATGCCAAAGCCACCTTCCAGTTTCAGATGGGTGGAAAAGTGGCCACCAAAGTGTGCATTTCCAATCTCTCCCTGAAAGGCCCCAAATTTGGAGCAGACGGCACCTCTGGACCCGTGGACCGACGGGCCATTGTGCGTCTCAATCAAGAAGGCTACCTGCCAGAGGCCCCCAAAACCGCCAGCATCGCCCACGATTCCCTTGCCCCTCTGGACTGGAAAATCCTCAAAGACGGCAAAACAGTCACCAGTGGCAAAACCAGAGTGTTCGGACAGGATGCAGGTTCTGGAGAACACGTCCATCAGGCGGATTTCTCCAAACTGAATGCTCTGGGCGACGGTTACGTGCTGGAAGTGGGCGGTCTGAAAAGCCATCCTTTCCGCATTGCCAGAGACATCTTCAGCAAACTGCAATACGACGCTCTGGCGTACTTCTATCACAACCGCAGCGGCATTGAAATCAAAGCCGACCTGGTGGGAGACGCCAAATGGGCCAGACCTGCGGGACACGTTGGCGTGGCACCCAACAAGGGAGACCTTGCGGTGCCTTGCTTCGATGGCACCGACACACAGGGCAACAAGTGGGAAGGCTGCAGTTACACCATTGACGGCTCCAAAGGCTGGTATGACGCAGGAGACCATGGCAAATACGTGGTCAACGGTGGAGTTTCGGTCTGGACCCTCATGAACCAGTATGAACGGGCCAAAAAGCAGAACCTGCTTGCGGTTACGGCAGACGGCAAACTCAAAATCCCCGAGAAGTCCAACGGCACCAACGACCTGCTGGACGAAATCCGCTGGGAAATGGACTTCATGATGGGCATGCAGGTGCCAGATGGACAGACCCTCAAATTGCCCAGAGGCGACCAGAGCGGCAATCTGAAGGCCCTCACCATGACCGCCGTGGACGCCTCTGGCATGGTGCACCACAAACTGACCGACGTGGCATGGACAGGATTGCCTTTGCGCCCTGACCTCGACCCTCAGGCCCGTTATGTGTATCCTCCTTCCACTGCAGCCACACTGAACCTTGCTGCCACTGCTGCCCAGTGTGCCCGCCTGTTCAAAGGTGTGGACAACGCCTACAGTGCCAAATGCCTTGCTGCTGCCGAAAAAGCCTGGAATGCTGCCAACCGCAACCCGGATGTGTACGCTTACGACCTGTTTGTTGGTGGTGGTCCATACGGTGAAACCACAGTTTCGGACGAGTTCTATTGGGCCGCTGCAGAATTGTACGCCACCACAGGAACCGCCAAATACCTGACTTTCCTGAAAGCCAGTCCGCTGTTCTTGCAGGCTCCCGTCAAAAAAGACATTTCATGGGGCGAGTTGACGCAGGCAGGCACCATCACTCTGGCCACGGTGAACACGGGTCTGACCAGTGCAGAAGTGCAGAAGGCCAGAGACAATCTGGTGACCGCTGCAAATGCTTATGTCGCAGACGTGGACAAAGTGGGCTACCGTTTGCCCTTCCAGGCAGAGCAGTACCCCTGGGGTTCCAACAGCAGCATCGTGAACCGTGGGATCGTGATGGGCGTGGCTTATGATTTGACCGGCCAGCAAAAATTTGTGGACGGCATGCTGGAAGGCATGAATTACCTGCTGGGACGCAACCCCATGGACAAATCCTACATCTCGGGCTACGGCGAGAACCCACTCAAAAACCCCCACCACCGTTTCTGGGCGCACCAGAACGATGCCAGCTTCCCAGAGCCACCTGCTGGAGCCCTCTCTGGAGGTCCCAACTCTGAGAGCTTCAGCGATCCCGTGGCTGCCCTGATGAAAGGCAAATGCGTGGGCTTGACCTGCTACATTGATGACATCGGGGCATGGACCATGAATGAAATCACCGTCAACTGGAATGCGCCACTTTCCTGGGTTGCTGCTTTCCTCGACAGCAAAGCCAGCAAGTAAATCTTTCAACAAAATCAAAAGCCAACCTCAAAGGTTGGCTTTTTCAAGTTCTGGTTTTCTCAAATGTTTTCCAAGACAGGCCACTTTCTGATGTCTGAACAGAACCACATGCAAATTTCTTCAGGTTGGGGAAACAGGCTTAATGTGGTTCCAAAACGAAAGCGAAGTGCAACTCTGTACCCTCAGGAAAATGCTTTTGAAAGTAGGTTCGAATTTCAGAGATGGCTGCCTGAATGGCGTCTCTGGGATCACAATTTTGGTTTAGTGAGGTGGCATAGATGTGTTCCATCTGTGGATGGCGGTGACCCTCTGGGGTGATTTTGAAAGCATCAAAGCCAAGAATCAGGATGTTTTCTGTCTCGCATTGTTCCAAGAGTAAGGGAACAGCAGAGGCAGAAAGGAGGAAGTCCTCACCCATCATGATTGTTTTGGGATCAACTGAAAGAAAAAAATCATGTTCAGACCACATTTCATCCTCTGGCTTGACGTGTTGCAGTTGGCTTGCAGATTGTCACAGGAATTTCAACACTGACACCCAATGAAGTTCAGTTTTCCAGAGCCATGCCCAGAGCCAGCAGAAGGGGCTCTGACCACGCGGGGCCAGTCAGGGTCAGGTTCACCCCCATGCCATCTTCTCGGAAGCCCACAGGCACGGTCAGGCCGGGATATCCAGCTTTTGCAGGCACATCGTAGCCGTACCATTTGGGGTAAACCAGAGCATCGAGCTGGTGTTCTTGCAGCAGGTGGTCCACCCCGAGGTCTCTGGAGTACTGCAAGTCCAGTTCACGGGCATGGTTGTATGCAGGGTTCCCAAGCGTTCCAGAGGTGCCATTGGCAGCAAGCAGCAACATCTGACCGTACTTGAGGCCCTGCTCGGGGTTTTCATCGTAGAAAGCGATCAGTTCGGTCAGGTTGGAGGGTCCATTTTGAACCCCAGCAAGGTAAGCGTTGAGGCCTTCTTTGAATTCGTAGGTCAGGACCTCCCACCTCCACTGGTGGCTGAGGTCTGGATGCGGATATTCCACATCCACCAACTCCATTCCTTGATCCTGAAACTTCTGCAAAGCCGCTTCGAGCAAAGGGGTTTCTTCTTCGGTCAAGAGTTTGAAGCTTTCCCTGAACACCCCGAGACGCATACCAGCTTTCACCTCTGGCAGCGTTGGATCTGGAAATGCCTGCGATTGAGGGTCTGATGGGTCTTGCCCCAGCATGGCGTGAAACAGCAACGCAGCATCTTGAACGGTGCGGGTCATGGGTCCTGCTGTGTCCTGACTGAAGGAAATGGGAATGATGCCCGCTCTGGAAATGCTGCCCACGGTGGGCTTCAAACCCACCACCGCACTGTGGTTGGCCGGATGGATGATGCTTCCACTGGTTTCAGAGCCAATCGCAAACACTGCCAGACCTGCTGCCACGGCCACGCCACTGCCAGAGCTGGAACCGCCCGTATCCTGACCTTTCAGGCGGAAATTGACGGTCTGACCGCCCAGAGAACTGTACCCATTGGGCATGTCGAGGGTCATGAAGTTGGCAAACTCGGTCAGGTTGGTTTTCCCGAGGATCACACAGCCTGCTTCGCGCAACTTGCGGACCAGAAAAGCGTCCTCCTGAGGAAAATGGTCTTTCAGGGCAATGGACCCGGCGGTGCAAGGCACCCCCACCACATCGATGTTGTCTTTGATCAGGATGGGGAGGCCATGCAAAGGGCCACGCACCTGTCCAGCCTGGCGTTCATCATCAAGGCGCTTTGCCTCTGAAAGGGCCTCTGGGTGGGTGCAAATCACGGCATGCAATTCAGGGTTGAGTTCTTCAATGCGCTGCAAGAAATGCCGGGTCAGGTCCACACTGGTCAATGGACCGGACTCCAGTTGCCTTTGCAATTCCGGGGCCGATTGCTCATGGAGGGGTTTCATGGGGTCAATCTAACAAATTCATGAGGGGCCACAGTAAGGGTTATTGCTTACCACCACGCTGGACGGTGTTTTTTTGATGTTCGGGACGTTTGTTTTCTGGACTTTGTGAAACGGGGACAAAAGGTCTGGTGTTTTCATCGAGATGTGTTAAGATATGGACACCAAAGACGGTGTAGCCTCGAAAAAAGGCGTATGGGACAACATGCGCTGAGCCGCTTTGGCGTTATACAAGAGGGGTGATCGTGTGAACATCTATAAAATCTCTGGACGTAACCTTGAAATCACCGAGGCCCTCCGCGACTACGTGAGCAGCAAACTCTCCCGACTGGACCGCTTCAATGAAAACATCACGGAAGCCCGAGTGGTGATGAGTGTGCGTGAAGCGCGCGACTCCCAACGCAGAAACCGGATTGAAGTGCAAATCAACATTCCCGGTGGGATCATCCGTGCCGAAGAATCCAACAGTGACATGTATGCCGCCGTGGATCGCGTGGTGGACGTGCTGGAGCGCCAGCTTCGCAAATTCAAAACCAAACTGCTGAAACGCCGCCATGAAACGGTCCCTGCAGACATCACCCTGCATGAGACCGAAGAGTTTGAACACCCCGAGATTGTGCGTTCCAAACGCTTCGAAATGCGTCCCATGAGCCCAGAAGACGCCGCTGTGCAGATGGAAGCTCTGGACCACGACTTCTACGTGTTCCTGAACAGCCAGACCGATACCGTGGCTGTGGTGTACCGCCGCAAAGACGGCCATTACGGCCTGATCGAACCCAACATCTGAACCCACCTGACCTTGTGTCCCCGGAGTTTTCTGGGGATTTTTGTTTGTCTGTGACGGACATCATCACGGGTAGACCTCTGGCTTCTATCATGGATTCTGGAGAGGTGCCCCATGCTCACCCGTGCCCGTGGTTTTCTTCAACACTTCTGGACCCACCACCACCAGCAGGTCAAAGACAGTGCCATGAACACCCTCTTTGTGGTGGTCATCGTGGGTGTGCTTTCCCTGTTTCTGGCTTTTGCAGATGGACCTGGCAGAAACATCACAGTGGTCACCATGCTGGCCAGTTCCCTGAAAAACATCAGCCAACAGGCTTTTGACACGGTGAATTTCGTGCAATCGGGCATGGCCACTTCAGGCAAGACCGACCAGAAGGTGTTTCTGATTGATCTGGACCAGCAAACCGTTCAGCAGGCTGCAACCCAGCAAGCCGCCCAGAGCCGCTGCGAATTTCAGGACCCCCGCAAATGTGAAGCTCAGGGGATGCCCTATTTCAACCGGAATGCGCTTGCAGGCATCCTGAGCAACCTGTCCCGTTTTCCAGAGAAGCCACAGGCGGTTTTCATTGACTTGGACCTCTCCTATCCCGATCCCTACTCAGATGGAAAGGCTCTGGTTCAGGCCCTGAAAACAGCCCCTTATCCGGTATTTTTGCCTGTTCAAAAACATTCCCGTCCGGGCACCTTTGTGCTGGATGGTCGAATTTATCCCATGCAGCAGTTCCCCAGCCTCTGCTTCGTAGACCACCACCTGCTCCTCGATGAGGGGGATTTCAAAGTTCGGCAACTGGCCAACCCCACCGAAGGCCGTCCTTCTGTGGCAGAAGCCCTGTACCGTGTGGGCAGAGGAGAACAGGTCAAAACCCCGGACCGGATTTGCAATGCTGCTGGGCAGCCTGCTTCAGGAAGCATGGAGGTGGGGGCTCTGGTTTACAAACGCCTCAACAGAAACACCGAATTGCAGTTCTGGGAAGGGCTGGAGGTTCGCAAAGGCACAGATTTCCTGAACCACCCAACAGAGCAGCACCTGTTTGACCCCGGACTGGTTTTGATTGGGCGCACCGATCCTGACAGCGGAGACAACTACTACACCCCCATCAGTTCGTTTCTGAAAACCCCCACCAGTGGTGTCGAGGTGCATGTGACCAGCCTGATGAATCTGCTCAGTTACAACCATTTTGGAAAAAACGCAGCAGGAATTTACGTGCTTTTGTTTGCAGCCGTGACTTTGTTTGCCCTGCAACTGGCTGCCACCCTCTTGATTGACAGTGCTTTCAAGCTGAAAAACCTGTTTGGTGATTTTCTTGAAATTGTGATGGTCTGGCTTCTCATGTTGATTCCTGCATCAGCCATTTTGCACGGGCAGGGTTATTTTCTGGATTACACCCTGCCTCTGGTGGCCCTGTATTTGCTGCGCACGTTCATGAAACTCCGCAACCCTGAAGAGGCTTCTGAGCCTGCCAGTGACCCACCCGAAAACCCAACCCCTCCCGAGGAGGCCCGAGCATGACCCGAAAGTTGCTGCCCATATTCCTGAGTCTTGCCCTGCCACTCTGGGGTTTTGCCTCTGCCCAGAACGTTGAGCTGACCATCACCCCACGGTCCAGCACCACTTACAAACTGGTTCTGCCCAACCAGAGCAGCAAAACCTACACCGGAAAACAAACCTTCACATGGAACAAAGGTTCAAAAATTTGTGTGGAAAAAGGCTCCATCCGCTATGACCTGCTGGTCAATGGCAAGAAGAAGCTGTCCAAATCGATGTTTCCAGACTCGGGCTGCGAAAGGATATGGGCACCATCCCCTTCTTTCACAGAAGCGGTGGCCAATTACTTTGATGGCATCACCCGCTTTTTCCTGCCTGCTGAAAACACTGTGACGGTGGCGGGATCGTCCAAATCCCTGACCCTGACCACCTGTTTTGACCTGAGCACCGACGTGGTGTTGCCTCCGCAATACCCTTTCAATGTTGTGGTTTTTCCCCTTGATCTGGGAAAACCTGCACTGCTGCAACTGAAAGACGATCAGGACCGGATTTTGCTCCGGCAGGTGTCTTCTGGCACAGACACCTCTTTGCAGGTGGCCGTGCAGGACTTCAAAAAAGCCAGAAAATACGAGGTGTATGATCTCAGCTCTGGCTCACTCACCTTGCTTTTTGAGGGAAAAACCTTCTTTGGAGACTGGCAGGAGTTGGATTTCAGTGCCATGACCCTTGAAGAAAACATGAACTGGTTGCTGGAAAGCCAGATTCAGCCCTACAAGGTTGCGGTTTACAATCACCTGTCCCACCAGTCGGACCAGCAAAGCCAGAGTGTGGCCAAACGCATCGCTGAAGACATCCGTCAGGCTTACCTTGCTTATGACCCAGACACGGCATTTGAATGCAATGCCATTCTGGACGAGCACCAGATGCAGTCCAACTGAGCGGCACTGCTCCATCTCTATACCCACATTCAGCAAAAAGGTCGCTTTTCAGCGACCCGTTTTCATTCCATCCAAGCCAGAGCGGTTTGTCTGTCCAGGTCCAACTGTGCTTTTAAAGCGTCGAGGCCAGCAAATTTCTGCTCATGCCGGATGAAGCGCTTGAATTTGACGGTGACCTCCTGACCATACAGGTCGCCCTGAAAGTCCAGCAAATGCACTTCAAGGCGCACGTCTTCGCCTTCCACAGTGGGGCGTTTGCCCACGTTGGCAATGCCAGAGAAGCTCTGGTTGTCCCAGCAGAACTCCACAAAGTAGACCCCTTTGGGAAGGAGTTTGCCCTCTGGAACTGCCACATTGGCTGTGGGGAAACCGATCAAGCGACCCCGTTTGTCTCCGTGCACCACCACGCCCATGGCTTCATACTCCCGGCCCAGCAACTGGTGGGCATCTTCAACTTGCCCACTGTTCAAAAAGCCTCGAATGCGGGTGCTCTTGACCGCCTCACCATCCAGACTGAGCATGGGCAAAGCAATCAATTCCGGGGTGATGGTGCGCAGGTCATCCAGACCACCGCTGCGGTTCTTGCCAAACCCAAAATCCTGCCCCACCACCACTGTTTTGGGACGCAACAGGCTGAGGTCGTTCAGGAATTCCTCTTTGGGACGGGCTGCAAATTCACGGGTGAAGGGCACCGCAATGACCTCATCGATCCCGAGTTGCTTGAGCAAAGCCAGTTTCTCTGGCAGGGTGGACAGGAACTCTACCCCCTGAATCAGCACACGGGTGGGTGGGTCGAAGGTGTAAACCACACTGGGCACATGGTGCATTCGGGCTTCGGCAATCAGGGTGTTGAGCAGGCTCTGGTGCCCGAGGTGCACGCCATCGAAAGAACCGATGGCAATCACGGTGTCGGTGTGGGGTCTCTGGGTGGGATGCTGGTAGGTTTTCATTTTGAAGGGCCTGGGATTGTCGGACTTTCGTCACAATCAGCAGATAACAGTGTACAGGGAAATGACAGAGGTGTGGCAGGGATGGGCAGAAGCCGAGAGCAAAGGGCCGAGCCGAGGGCAAAATGCAAAGGCAGAAGGGGCCAATCGCCATCGTAGGGGCGAGGCGTGCCTCGCCCTGAATTGCACAAGCCAAAGCTTTCTGGTTGTCCTCGGCTCTCAGCCCTCGGCAACCAACAAAAAAGGCCAGGGATTCCCCGGCCTTTTTTGTTGGTTCTTCAGTCCCTGTCGCCGTATCTCAGAAAGGCGGGGATGTCAAAATCCAGTTGGTCCACTTTTCCCCGGGTCTGGCGGGCCATGCTTTCGATGGCGCTGCGACGCTGGGTTTGCACAGGAGATTCGTTGAAGCCGGTGGCAATCACGGTCACGCGCACTTCGTCTCCGGCGTTTTCGTCGAAGGACACACCGAACAGCATGTCGGGTTCGTCAAAGCCAGTGGCTTCGCGGATTTTCTCCACGATGGCGTTGGCATCGTCGAGGGACAGGTCGTAACCGCCCGTGACGTTGACCAGAATGCGTCTGGCACCTTCGATGCCGCGTTCCAGCAGGGGAGAGTGCACTGCACTGGCAGCAGCCTCTTCTGCAAGGTTGTCGCCACGTCCAGAACCGATGCCCATCAGGACCGTGCCAGCACTGACCAAGAGGTTGCGCACGTCGGCGAAGTCCACGTTGATCATGCCATCGACGTTGATCACGTCGCTGATGCCCTTCACGCCGTAGTACAACACGCGGTCTGCAATCAGGAAAGCATCCCGGACGCTGACTTTGGGCCCCACGGTGGTGAGCAGACGTTCGTTGTTGACCACAATCATGCCATCCACGCGCTCGGCGAGTTTGGCGATGCCTTCTTCAGCAACGCGGCCCCGTTTGGGACCTTCGAAGCGGAAAGGACGGGTCACGATGGCCACCGTCAGAATGCCCATTTCTCGGGCAATTTCGGCGACCACGGGGGCACTGCCGGTTCCGGTTCCTCCGCCCATTCCGGCGGTGATGAACAGCATGTCGGTGCCGTCCAAGTATTCACGGATGCGTTCGCGGTCTTCCAGAGCGGCTTTTTCGCCGACCTCTGGATCTGCGCCTGCACCCAGGCCACGGGTGAGCCTGTCCCCGAGCTGGATCCGCACCTCGGCATGACTTTTGGCAAGAACCTGCGCGTCGGTGTTCCCTGCAATGAACTCCACGCCTTCAAGTCCAGATTCGATCATGCGATTTACGGCGTTGTTCCCAGCTCCGCCTAATCCAATCACGCGTATCTTCGCTGCTTGCATTGCTTCTCCTTATTCACACATCCTACTTTATTTTTACCGTGTGCAACCCGTCCAAATGTCTTCTTTTCAGAAGAAATCTTTGAAGATGTCCTTCAGGCGATCCAGAATGGATTTGTTGTTTCCGGGGGCCTTCTGGGGTTCTTTTGGCGCGGTTGTGACGGGGTCGTCCAGAACCGTGGTGGGTTGAATCACCGGGGTGCTGTTCACGACCGGAGCAGGGGTGTGCGTTTGCACTTCCTGAGGGGTTGAAGGGACGGTGGCGGCCACAGGTGCCTTGGTGCGGGTGGCTCCGGAAGTGGGCTGTTCATCCTGCATGTAGGCGAATCGCAGGAGGCCGATGGCGGTGGCATAACTGGGTTTGGCAACCAGATCCTTGAGCCCCCCGAGTTTGGTGGGGGTGCCCAGTTTGACAGGCAAACGGAAACGGTCCCGGGCCAGTTCTCCCATGCCTTTCATCATGTTGGTGCCGCCCGTGAGGATCACGTTGGAGGTGATGATCTCGATGGGGCCCATGGCATGGTCAATCTCACCACGCACCAGAGCGAAAATCTCTGCGACGCGGGGTTTGATGATGCGCGACAGTTCGAAAGGGGAGATGCTGGTTTGCACACCCGCTTGCGTGATTTCCAGCATGGCGTCTGGATCGGCAAGCTCGGGGATGGCACTGCCATAGCGTTTTTTGATGCGTTCGGCTTCCTCAAAGGGAATTTTGAGGATCTGGGCGATGTCTCCAGTGATGTGGTCTCCGCCAATGGGGATCACGGCACTGTGGCAGAGGTTGCCCCGGCGAAACACCCCGATGTCGGTGGTTCCGCCGCCGATGTCGATGATCAGCACGGTGTGGTCGTAATCTTGCTGGTCCAGCACGGCAAGGCCAGCGCTGTAAGCCTGCAAAACCAACTGGTTGGGTGTGATTCCGCTTTCCTGCACGCAACGGCGCAGGTTGGCCAGAGGACCCACCGAACCGGTGACCATGTGCACGTCCACCTCAAGGCGGACGCCCTGCATGCCAATCGGGTTTTTGATCTCTTCCTGACCGTCTACGGTGTATTCCTGCGGCAAAATGTGCAGGATTTCCACCGTGGGATCCAGGGGTACTGCCTGTGCATTTTCAATCGCGCGTTCTACGTCTGCGCGGGAGATTTCCTGGTTTCTGCGGATGGCTGCTAGTCCGTGACTGGTGAGCGCTTTGATGTGGGAGCCGTTGGCGCTGACGAATGCTTCGTGTACTTTCACTCCTGCAACGCGCTCGGCAGCCGCAATGCTCTGCCGGATGGCTTGAGTGGTCTTGTCTAAATTGACGACCACGCCCTTCTTGATCCCGTCGCTGGGAACGGTGGCTTCACCAATAACGTCCAGCACACCATCGGGTCCGACCTCGCCGATCACCGTTGTGACTTTCGTCGTACCGATGTCGAGACCTACAATGATTTGGTTTTCCTTCATTACTGGACGCTCACCCCCCAAGGGTAAATGTGGATGTTCTTACCACGCTTCATTTTGACACTGCTCATGTATTTGCGCAAGGAATCGACAGAATCCGCCCAGACGGTGGAGTCTCCCAGTTTCATGCGAATGCCTGCTGGAGTCAATTCTACAACCTGAACGCCTTCAGAACGCAACAGGAACGCAACTTCCAGAGCCTGTTGAATATTCAATTTGCCTTCTGTCTTGATGAGGGGTCCCACTCGGGGTGCTCCAGGCAGTTCCACACCATCGGCGGAGAGCACCACTTCATGGCCTTCTTTGAGAAGTCGGGCCACCGGAACCCTTTCCACGATGCTGACTTTCACATCACTGGGAAAGGTTTTGACCACACTTGCACTCAAAATCCAGGGATGGTTTTCCAGCGCTTTCAGGCGGAAACGGGCAATCCACAACCACGGATCGCCGGGCTTGCCGTGCACCAGTTTGACCACCTCTTCGTTTTTGAGGTGCCTGAGTCCAGAGATTTCGGTTTTTCGCACTGGCAGAATGAACCATGACGCCACCAGCAAGGTGACGCTGATCAGCATGACCACCAGCAGGCGAATTATTCCCACACTTCATACTCCATTTCCAGAGGCACCCCAATTTTTTCGCGCACGATGCGCAGCAGTTCCATGACATCTGCGGCGGTGGCTCCGCCCAGATTGATCACAAAGTTACCGTGCTCGTGTGAGACCATGGCATTGCCCACCCTTAAGCCTTTGAGTCCAGCTTCATCAATCAGTTTACCTGCACTCACACCACCGGGATTCTTGAAGGCACATCCGGCGGTGCGGGCTTTGGGCTGACCTTTGCGCGCATGGTCTGCAAAATCCATTTTGGCCTGCACGTCCTCTGGATTGGAGGGGGTCAGCTTCAGGCGCACCCTGCTGACCACGGCACCCTCTGGAAGTCCACTGGAACGGTACTGGTAGGGAAAATCCGAAGGATGATGGACAGTGATTTTTCCCTGATAAGCGATTTCCAGACAGTAGAGGGCGTCCCACATCTCGCCGTAACGGGTGCCTGCGTTCATCCAGACGGCCCCTCCGACGGTGGCTGGAATGCCCACCAGTCCTTCCATGCCGCTCAGGCCCAGTTTTTGCACCTGACGCACCAGAGCAGGCAAAGCTTTGCCCGCGCCAATCCATCCGGTGACATGCAAATTTTCCGAAGAGAGCTCTGGATCGGCTTCCAGATTCACTTCGGAGAGGGTGCCTTTCAAGAGGATCACACGCTCTTTGACCCCGGCATCGGAGACCACCAGATTGGAGCCTCCACCCAGAGGGCGGTAAGGGGCCTGCATCGCTTCCAGCAGTTCCTGATGGTCGTGTACGGTCCAGACTTCGGATTCGCCACCTACTCCAAGGGTGGTGAGTTTGGCCAGCGGAAGATGGGTGACTTTGATCATGGGAGCAACCTCGGGGCAAGTTGGGTGACGTCTCCGGCACCCAAGGTCAAAAGCAGGTCGTTGCTTTGCAAATCGTGCAGGGCCTGCTGGATGGCTTCTTCAAAGGTTCGGGCGTAAAAGACCTGCTGAAACCCCAAATCTTGCATGCGGTTCAGGATCAGGCCCGAGGTGATGCCTTCGATGGGGGGTTCACTGGCCCCATAAATGTCCAGCAAGATCACTTCGTCTGCGTCTGTGAGGATGCTGGCGTACCGCTCCCACGAAAGCTGGGTGCGTTTGTAGCGGTGGGGCTGGAAAATCACCCGTACGCGGCGTCCGGTTTGCCGTGCAGCTTGCAGGGCCGCCTGCACTTTGGTGGGGTTGTGGGCGTAATCGTCCACGATCAGGGCACCTTCGCGGGAGCCGATTTCCTGCCACCTTCTGCCTGCCCCTTTGAAATGCTTCAGTGATTCAATGGCCCCGGACACATCCCCATTCAGTTCATGCACCACGGCCAGAGCTGCGAGGGCGTTCAGCACATTGTGGTTGCCCAGCAAAGTCAGGTGAACCCGACCTTTGAAGGCACCTTGCACATACAGGTCAAAGCTCTGGTTGCGGTCCGTCGCAGAAAGATTTCTGGCCTGATACACCCCCTGCCCGATGCCATAAGACACCCGTTCAGGATGGTCTCGGGTGAATTCTTCCAGACCCGGCCAGTCTGCACAGTAAATCAGTTTCTTTGCACCATCCACATGGTTTTTGAAAGCCTGATGCAGGTCTGAGATGGAGGCATAGTAATTTTCAGTGGCTTTGCCGTCTGGTGAAACATGATCGTCTTCCAGATTGGTCAGGACTGCCAGAGACACCTTCAAATGCTGAAATTGAGGATCGGACTCGTCGATCTCTGCGACAAAAGGTCCAGAGCCCACCCGCACATTGCTGCCTTCAAAATCTGGAAGCACGCTGCCCACAAAAGCACTCGGGTCAAGGCCTCCGCCGATCATGGCCACTGCGGTCAAACTGGTGGTGGTGGTTTTGCCGTGGGTGCCTGCAATGCCCACACTGACTGGAGCGCCCTGCATGATTTCGTCCAGCACCTGAATGCGTCGCAAGACCGGAACACCCAGAGCTCTGGCCTGCACCACCTCGGGTTCGGAGTCTTTGATGGCCGTGCTCAGGATCAGGGCGGTGAGCTCTTCAGAGATGTGCTCCGGGCTGTGTTTTTCCAGCACAGGGATCCCTTCAGAGATCAGTTGTTCACCCATCCCATTGATTTTGGCATCGCAGCCAGAGACTTCATGGCCTTGAGCCTTGAGCAATCTGGCCAGACCGCTCACCCCGATGCCTCCAATGCCCATCAGGTGATACCGCATCACTGGCCTCCTTTGACCCGCAGCACTTCATCTGCCAGACGGGCCGCAGCGCCAGAGGGGGTCAGGGTGCCAGCGGCTTCACGCATTTTTTTGCGTTTGTCCGCAGAAATCAGCTCTTTGAAGGTGCTGGCAAGTTGCTGGATGTGGGCCTCTTCCACCACTTTGCCTGCTCCAGCGGTTTCCATGGCTCTGGCATTGAAAAACTGGTGGTTGTCGGCAGAACTGGAGAGGGGAACCGCAATGGTGGGCACGCCATAAAAAGCCGCCTCTGCCAGGGTGCTGCTGCCTGCCCGCGTGATGGCGATGTCTGCGCAGGACCATGCAGCAGTGCTGTCCACATAACCCGAGACCTTGTACCAGCTCAGGTGTTGCACTTTGGGCACCATCTCCGTCAGCCAGCGTGGACCGGTGGAGTGGATCACCTGAATGCCAAATTCACCACACAGGCCTTCAATGCCGCAAGCGGCCTCAAGGGCACCGGGCACCGACTGGTTCAGGAACAAACTGCCCTGAGAACCCCCCATCACCATCACGGTGAGCGGTCCTTTTTGCAGGTTCAGTTTCCCGAGCGCCTCATCGCGGTTCATGCGCCTTTCGCGGACAGGCATGCCGACCCATTTGGCTCTGGCTTCTGGCAGTCCTTGCACTTTGGGGTAAGCGGTGGTCACGCTTTTGGCTTTGCCAAGGGCCAGTTTCTGTGTGAGGCCCAGTTTGGCATTCTGTTCATGCAGGACAGTGGGGATGCCCAGAGATTGTGCAGAAAGCACGCCGGGCAGGGAGGCATAACCTCCAAATCCCACCACCACTTTGGGTTTGATTTTGATCAGGGCGTTGCGGGCCTCGGTGAAGCCTTTGGCGGCCTTGAGAAGTTCGAGGGGATTGGGTTTGCTGCGGTCTATCTTTCCAGCACTGACCCCGTAAAAGGGCAGGTTTTCCTGTTTGGCAATGCGTTCTTCCATGCCATTTTCCATGCCGAGAATGGCCGACGCATACCCCCTTTTGGCGAGTTCCTGAGCGAGAGCAACCGCAGGATAAATGTGTCCTCCGGTGCCTCCTGTGGCGAGTACGATCAAAGGCTGACTCATCGCACTATACCTTATATGTTTTCTGGTCGAAATTGCTATAGATCTCTGGAGGGTTTTTCGAAGGATTTAGACCACTCTTTAAAAGAAATTTTACAGTTGTGAAATTTCAAATTTGACTGCATTTGTGTTGCCGCTTTTTCGTGAAGCATCGCACGTTCGACCCACATTTGCTTAGATGGGTTGCTGAGCCTCAACTGAACATCCCTCCCACAAATGCAGGAAGGATGTCCAGAGGATGTGCTGTTTTCAGCGGGTTTTGTTGGCTTTGTTGCTCTGGGCTTTTGGCGTGACTCCCAGCCGTTCTGCGGTCTGGCTTGCAGTTTGGGTGGGAGACACCCCTCCTGCCATTTGCTCCATCTGGGCGTGGGCTTCTGGCATCGGAGGAGCAAGTCTCGGCTCTTCACCCATTGGGGTGACTTTGCGAACACTGAATGCGCTTTTGCCATCAATGGAAGGTCCAGAGGTGAACCGTCCTGTGGGCGCCTCAATCCCATCAATGCCGGTGGCAAAAAAGCTGTAGTTGACGTCCTGATTCTCCAGCTCCTGAGGGAAACTGTTGGGAATGGGCAAGACCCCCTGATGCCCCCCGAGTTCTTCCAGCACCGCAAGCCACTGCTGCTGGTGCATGGTGTCTCTGGCGATCAGAAAGGAAAGCATGTCTTTCATGCCGGGATCGTCGGTCAGGTGGTACAAACGGGTCGCCAGAGCCCGACCTGTGGCCTCGGCAGTCACATTGGCGTACATGTCGGCAGCCAGATTTCCGCTGGCATACACGTGGGACCCATCAAAAGGCACCCCATTGGCATCGCTTGCCAGAGCCGCCATCCCTGCGGAAAGGTACTGTCTGGGATCCATGCCGCCCATCACCGCCTCGACCAGAGGGTTTTGTTTTGCAGCTTGCTCCTGCATGTGGGATGGAGCACCTTCCAGATTCAAGGCCACAGCGGTGGCAAGCATCTCCACGTGGGCAATTTCCTCGGTGCCGGTTTCCAGCAGCATGTCACGGTACTTGGCTGGACCTCTGGCCCCCCATGCCTGGAACAGGTACTGGAGCATCACGCGGATTTCGCCTTCCACACCTCCAATGGCCTGTTGCAGCATGCGGGCGAAGCAGGGATCCGGGCGGTCCACCCGAACGGTGTATTGCAGTTTTTTGTCGTGGTAAAACATAAAGTTCTCCTTTCACAGAAAACGGTTTTCTGCCACTCTGGAGCAGCAAAAAAATCAAAAACGTTGAAAAACATCAAGCATTGTCTGATGTCCCCATCAGCCTAAGGTGAACAGGTGACAGTCAGATGATATGGGTCATGGGTTTTATGGGATTCTCTTGAAGTTAGAATGGAGAACATGCTCATTCTATGGAAATTTGCTGATTTTCATTAAAGGGCCCAAACGATGTCTTTTTTCTGCTTGAATAATGACATTTGTTTTTAGGGAAATCACTTGTATCATAAAAAAGACTGAAGCAATCACTTCAGTCTCTGGAGATTGTTGACAGAAGAATTTACAAGGCGGAGGCGTGCTCTGGGTTGGTCCCTTCGGCCAGACGGACTTCACGCAAAGCCGAGTGGATCAGGCCAAAAGCAATGCCCATGGACAGTTGTGAACTGCCTCCGTTGGACACCATCGGTAAAGGTACCCCGGTCACAGGAAAGAGGCCGATGGCCACACACAGGTTCACAAAGGCCTGTCCCACAATCATGAACATCGCTCCGGTCGCCATGATGCTGGCAGCGTGCAAATGCGGTCGGAACGTTCCCGCACTCACCACCATGGCCGATGCCCCGAGTCCCACATAGGCCACCAACCAGTACGCCAGAATCACCATCGCCACACCAATGAACCCTGTGGCGAAGGCCACACTGGCAATGATCATGTCGGTGTCTTTGGCCGGGAGTCTGGGCATGCGTCCATCCACCCCTTGTCCCCAGAGCCCACCCCGTTCCATGGCTTTGCGGGCCTGTTTGATCTGGTATCCCGAGTCCTGCGAAGTGTCTTTGCCCTGTACGGTGTTCACGTGACCGAAGAAACGGGCGGTGATGTAAGGGTGACGTTCCAGATAACTGCTGGCAAAAGGCAAGGCCACCAGAAACAACGACAGGATCAGGGCACTGATGCTGGTGAATCGCACCCCTGCAGCGAACATCATCAGGATGCCTGAGGCAAAAATCAGCACGCTGGTCCCGAGGTCTGGTTCCAGAATCACCAGAAAAGTGGTGGTCATGATCATCAGGCTGCTCTGCCAGAGTTTGGCATTGACCCCTTTGCGGGCAAAGGCGCTGCCGAGTTGCATGATCAGGGTCAGTTTGGCGATTTCGGAAGGTTGAAAGCGGATGGGACCGATTTCCAGCCAGCGTTTCACTTCACTGTCGTTGCCCCCCACCCCGATGAACAGGGTTAGGACCAGCAGGATCAGGGAGACCACCCACATGAAGGGTGCAATCCGAATGATCCCTTTGGGCCTCAGCATCGCAAAAATGAAGGCAGCCAGCATGGCCAGCAGGGTTTGTGGGATGTGGCCGGTCAGCTCTCCAGGCATGGCTGTGGCCACCCCGATCATGCCAAGCACCCCGAGGATGCCCTGTGCAAGCCAGAGGAGTTGCTGGTACTGGCGGCTTTTTAAGGTGAGGGTGGGTTTCAGGGTTCCTTCGTATAGCACTGGACAGCCTCCCGAAAAGCCCGCTCCCGATCTTTGTAATCCTTGAACTGGTCGAAACTGGTCCCCAGTGGGGCGAGCAGCACCGTTCCACCCTCAGGAAGCTGCTCGGCAGCGGCTTTTACAGCTTCTCTGATGGTAGCATCTCCATCTGCCTCAAAGATGATCTGGTGGGGAAGGTTAAAGGCGCTTGCAAACTGCGCTCCAGCCTCTCCGAAACCCACAATGAATTTGACTTTCTGCTGGGCCACTTCCTGCAAAGGTTCCAGAGCGGCCCCTTTGTCCCGACCACCCACCAGCCAGACGATGGGGGCTCTGGCTTGTTCCAGAGCAGATTTCACAGCGATGGTGCGTGTGGCAATCGAATCGACAACAAAATCAATGTTCTGGTGGGTGGCCACCCGTTCATTGCGGCCCTTGACGGGTTCTGCTTCCAGCAGAGCCTGACGGATGGCCTGCACATCCAGCGGTTTCTGGATTTGTTGCAGGTAGCTTTCGGTGGCCAGCACGGCTGCTTGTGCATTGGCAGGATGGATCCCTCTGGGCAAATTTGCTGCGTCCAGCACCAGATCACCGTTTTGCAACCGGATTTGCTCTGGCATGCGGGCAAATTTCAGGATGCGTGCCCGGGCAGAGGAGGGCACCTGCAGTTCTTCCATCACGACCAAGGTGTCGTCGGAAAGCTGGTTTTCCTGAATGCGCCATTTGGCCCCGTGGTACGCCTCGATGGTTTTGTGGCGGTCCAGATGGTCGATGTCCATGTTGGTGATCACCGCCACATGGGGTCTGAAGGTCTGGATGCGTTCCAGTTGGAAAGAAGAAATCTCCACCACGGCCACTTCGGCATCGTCGATGATGTCCAGAAAAGGCGGGTCGAAGTTGCCCCCAATCCGGGCATTCAGACCAGAGGCTTGCAGCAGTTGGGTGATCAGCACACTGGTTCCCCCTTTGCCTGCTGTCCCTGTGATTCCGACAATCGGGGTTCTGCGGGTCAGGAAGCCCAGTTCCAGTTCTCCGATCACTTTTGCACCCAGAGACCGCAGTTTTTCCAGATCTGGATGGTCAATGGGTACGCCCGGAGCAGCAATCACCCATGGGTAAGCTTGGTCTGCAGAGCCTTGCTGAAACCCCAGTTCTGAAACCAGTTCGAGGTCCTCTGGTTGGGGCCTCTGGTCCAGCCATTCGGCATTCCAGCCCAGTTTTTTCAGGTAACGGGCCACCCCGCGACCTGAGCGTCCGAGTCCGTAGATCAGGGCGTTCATTGTGCTTTCCCGAAAAGGCCCCATGCCAGAGCCGTGAAAATGGCCGTGATGGCAAAGAAACGACCGGCCACTTTGCCTTCCTGCCAGCCACTCAGTTCAAAGTGGTGGTGGATGGGGGTCATTTTGAAGATGCGTTTGCCTCCGGTTTGCCTGAAGTAGGCCACTTGCAGGGCCACACTCAGGATTTCCATGACGGGAACCACAGCAGCAATCGGCAAAAGCCAGGTGTGGTCATACAGGATGTAAGCCCCGGCAGCCAGAGCCCCCAGTGCGTGTGAGCCGACATCTCCCATGAAAATGCTGGCAGGTTTCCAGTTGTACCAGAGGTAACCCACGATGCACCCTGCCATGATGGCGACCACCGGAGACACCCCGATCAGGGGCAAAATGATGATCAGGGTCACCCCTGCACACAGGCCATCGACCCCATCGGTGAAGTTGAAGGCGTTTACAGCACCCACCATCACAAAAGTGTTGAACAGCAAATCAAACCAGAACACCCAGTCCATGGTGGTGGGGTGCGCCAGTCTGGCAGAGGCAATCCCGAATGCCAGACCCACCACAATCTGCAAAGCGATTTTGTAGCGGGCCATCAGGCCGCCCCGTTCTGCTGCTCCGGTCAGTTTGGAACGCACAATCAGGTAATCGTCAATCAGCCCGATGATGCCCATCAGCACAATGCTGAGCAGCAACACCACTTCCTGAGGTTTCACCTCGGTGAGCCCGGTCTGGATGTGATTGAGCACCCACACAAACAACAAAGCCACCACGAAAGGCGCACCACCCATGGTGGGTGTGCCCTGTTTCACCAAGTGGGTCTGGGGACCGTCTTTGCGTACGGTCTGGCCCCATCCGCGCCTTCTGGCGATGCCCAGAAACAGGCCGACAAAAAACCAGGCGGCCAGAGCCCCCCACACCACGTTGAGAAGTTCACTCACTTCGCACTCCCGACTGCGTTCAACTCCAGATCAAAACGCTGAAAAAATCCGTCTTTGCAAACCAGCATGACTTGATCGTACACCACGCCCAAGTGGCATTCCTTCTGAGAAGGCAGGCTCCAGGTGTTCAAAACCTCATTTTGCAGGTCTTTGAGCAGCACTTTTTGCCCTTGAAGCACAAATTGCTTGTTTCTCACTTGCACTGTGGGAACCGCAGCGGTTTGTACCCCGTTTGGCACTGCATACAGAAAAGCATCGCTGCTGTTGCGCAAAAAGGTGGTTTTGCCTTCCTGCAATTGATAGATCTTGCCACTGGCCAGCACGTAATCGGTGCCCTCCACGCTCAAGAGGTCTTCGATGAAACCCGGAAAGCGGTAAGAGGCGCTGTTCCCTGAGGGGTTCAAAACCCCACCATTTTCGAGGTAAATCAGGTTGTTGCTGAGGGCGCGTGCCCGTCCCACAGGGCGCACATCCGATACCCCTTGCACCCGGATCACCCAACTCGCATCAGGAAGGCTGGCGTATACCTCTTCGTTCCACCATGCCAGTCCAGAGAGGTTGGCAGGCAAAGAGATTTTTTCCAGCTCAAAACGGGGCCCTTGAAGGATGTACACCGTGCGCCCTGAACCCCAAGCGATCCCTCTGGAAAACGTGGCCACAGACAGGCTTTTGCCTTGAGGTCCCACCTGTGCTGACGGAGCGCAGGACACCAGAGCCAGCATGAACACCGCCAGACGTTTAAACACCAAAAGCCTCTTTGATGGCCTGCACCGCCTGTTCGAGCCTGACCCCTCTGGAGGCTTTGAACAGCACCACATCCCCGGCCCGCACTTCCTGTTTGAGGGTGTGGATCAGAGCTTGCATGTCGGTTTGTGGATGGGCGGAAAGTTGAGCGGCATGCTCACCCACGCTGAACACCAGATCGGCGTACTGCTGGGCAAAATTCCCGATGCTGCGGTGAAACCCTGCAGCGTCGGGTCCAAGCTCCAGCATGTCACCCAGCACGGCCAATTTGCGACCTTTGTAATGCTTGAGGTTTTCCAGACTGGCCCGCATCGAAATGGGATTGGCGTTGTAAGTGTCGTCAATGACGGTGATCCGGCCCACATGAACCCGGAAGCGCCCGCCCGGCACATCCACACTCTGGAGGCGCTCTGCAGCTTCACGCAAAGGGATTTTCAGTTCGCTGGCCAGTCCCAGAGCCAGCACAGCAGCTTCTGCAACCACCTGAGAAGTGGTGGGAACCGTCACGCCCTGATCCATGAACTGGAAGTGGCACTGCTCGGGATCGAAATTCAGGTTTTTGCCCTGAAAAGTACCCTGCTCGAAGCCGTAAGTGGGCAAACCCGGATAAAAATGGCTGCACCTCTGGCTGACCACCCCGAGTTTGCGGGCCTGCAAAATGACCCCTTTCTCGCGTGCAACGTTTTCCACGGTTTTCAGGAATTCCAGATGCGCCTCACCCACAGCGGTCACCACACCATAATCCGGTGAAACCAGAGCCACCAGTTCTTGCATTTCACCCATGCGGTCGATGCCCATTTCCACCACCAGAGGGGCAGGGGTGATGGTGGCATGTTCCAAGAGGAAACAAGAAATGGCATTCAGGGTGTTCAGGTTGCCGGGGGTGCACACCCCATCCACGGCTGCACGGACATGTTCTTTGGCGGTGGTTTTGCCTGCACTTCCGGTGATTCCAATGACTGCATGGTCATGCTGGTCCCTCTGGTGGCGTGCCCACTGGCGCAAGGCCGCAGTGGCATCTTCCACCTTCAGGGCACGGGGCACATCCAGATTGGTCAGCACAAAAGGAGCACCCCGTTCCAGAGCCTGTTCAATGAATTCATTGCCATGCCGGGATGCCCCTTGCAAGGCCGCAAAGGCGGTGTTTTCGTCACAATCCTGTGCCACAAAAGTGATGCGGTGGGCCGCTCTGGCCTCCGGGTGGCATTGCGCATCAAACGGAAACTGGTGGGGATCAATCATACAGGCCCCATCCTACCGCACCTGCATGAAAAAAATGGACGTGTGGAAAACAGATGGGGTGCAGAAGGCAGAAGAACAAGGCAACTCCAAAGCCACAGCATCAAATGGGAGGTTGAGGCCTCCTCAGAGAGGGCAACATTGCGCGAGGCATGAGAATGCTGGCCTGTGTTGCTGGCTTCTGTGTGAATGGTCAAAAAGCAATCTGCATTATGCCTTTTGCAAAAAACCCTCAGCTTTAAGGGCTGAGGGTTTTTGACCAACTTGGATCACTCCAGAGTCACCAGATAATCGTACAGGTCCGGCCCGCCAGCATGGATTTCCACCATCAAATCGGGGAAAGCCTCCTGAAGCGTGTTCATGAGACCATCAATTTGCTCTTGATCGACATTGGGACCCGTGAAAATGGTGGCCACAGTCTGATCGGTGTGCACCTGACGCAGCATGGTCAGAACGGCTTCCTCTGGGGTGCCCCCTGCATGCACCAGTTCATCGTCTTTCAGGCCAATGACCCCGCCTTCTTCAATGTTCAGACCGTTGAGTTCAACGCTTCTGGAAGCCCGGGTGACTTCCAGAGTGGTGACCCGATTGGCGCTGTCCTGCATCATTTCCAGTTGCTCTTCAACAGGGGAGAAGCTGGAAAAGCCGATGGCTGCACTCATGCCCTGCCCGAGGGTGCGGGTGGGCAGCACCTTCACATGGGGTCCCAGCAACTCTGCGGCTTTCTGGGCGGCCATGATCACGTTTTTGTTGTTGGGCAGAATGATGATTTCTCTGGCGGTCACGGATTTTGCTGCATCCAGAATGTCCTGCACACTGGGGTTCTGGGTTTGTCCTCCCGAGACCACACGGGCACCCAGAGAACGGAACACTTTCACCAAGCCGTACCCACTTGCCACTGCCACCAGACCACTCTGGGGGAGGTCTTCTTCTGCCCGGGTGCTGGCCCCTGCCATGGCAAGGATTTCGGTGTGCTGTTCGCTCATGTCTTCCACTTTGGTGCGGACCATGTTGCCGTGTCTGGCCACCGTGGAAAGCAACTCGTCTGGTTCGTTGGTGTGGATGTGCCCTTTGACGTATCCTTCAGCGCCCACCACCAGCAAACTGTCCCCGTAAGGGGCCACCAGTTCACGGACCTTTTCGATGGGCAAGGTGCAGTCTTTCATCAGGAATTCGGTGCAGTAACCAAACTCCTCGTGTTCCACACCCTGACCTGCGTAAGACTCGATTTTGGGAGCTTCGGGAAGGGCACGGTTGTGCAAGTAAGCCAGCATGCCTTCCAGCAGATACAGGTAACCCTGACCCCCACTGTCCACCACTCCGGCCTGTTTGAGGGCGGGAAGCTGATTTGGGGTGTTGTCCAGAGCGATCTGTCCTGACTTCAAAGCACATTCCAGCAGTTCCTCAATGGTGGTCACTTTGGCTTTGCGTGCCCCAGAGCCCACTTCTCGGGCAACGGTCAGGATGGTGCCCTCTACGGGTTTCATCACAGCAGCGTAGCCCAGTCTGGAGGCTTGCTCAAAAGCGGTTTTCAGGGTGTCCACAGACACGGTTTTGTGATCACGGATGCTCTCAGAGAAGCCTTTGAAGAGTTGGCTCAGGATCACGCCACTGTTGCCTCTGGCCCCGAGCAGACCCCCGTAAGCGATGGCCTTGGCCACGCTGGGCATGTTGTTTTCATCGCAGGTGTCGAGTTCCCGGCGGATGGACTGCATGGTGAGGTGCATGTTGGTGCCCGTGTCGCCGTCTGGAACGGGGTACACGTTCAGGGCGTTCACCTGCTCTTTATACACCCCGAGCCAGTCGGTGGCATAACGCAAAGAGGCGGCAATCTGTTGAGGGGTGAGGGTTTCAGGCATGGCTGACTCCAACCGCATGCACCGTCACTCCTGCAAGCTCAATGCCTGCATTGCGTTTGACAAAGTCTTTGACTTTTTCTTCGATGTTGCGGGCCACAATGGGAATGTTGACGCCAAAAGCCACAATCACATACAGGTCAGCACTGTACTGACCGTTGCTGTCTTTTTTGATGGTGACCCCTTCAGAAGCCTGGGCTTTGCCCAGAATCTTTCTCAGGCCGTCTCGGATGTTGGCAGGGGACATCCCCACCACGCCGGGAATTTCGTGTGCCGTCAGACCAATCAGGGCAGCGAGGGCCCCTTCAGTGATGGTAATGTGTCCTTTCATGTTTACCTCTATAAACCTCAGAGTATACCGGAGTTGAGGCTTTTGAGAGGACACATGAACAATGCATAATGGTGTTCATGCAAAAAGTTTCAATGGATTCTCAGAAAAAATGGTTCGGGATGCTGATGGTCACTTTGTTTTTTGGATGCGCTCCAATTCCTGCAGGCTCCAGCAAGGATGCCCCAAATGTGTTTGCTGCGGGCCAATCGGTGAACATTCCCCATGGCACCTCTTATTTCTCAATGTCTTATACGGCTCTGGAATTGACCGGTTCAGGAAAAACATTCACTGCACTGCGACCAGATTCTGAATTTGCAACCTTCACAGGGGACAGCATTCCCTTGGGAGATTTCACTTCACGGTTCCTTTTGAAAGATCCTGCTGAAGACAAAGTGGTTTTTGAACTGGTCAAAGTTGAAGGGTTCAGGAAAATCAAAGACCGAACAGGAACACGGGTGACATTCGTTGATCATCTGACCCTGACTTTCAAAACCGTTGCCACAGACATCGGCTACAGTGGGAATTATCGGGTGTTTTTGTCGTTTGATGGCAAACTGGAAAAGCCTCTGGACTTTCAGGTCCGTGAAGTCTTCAGGTGAAACCCCAGAGCATGGTTTCAATTTGCAAGATGACCTGCTGATTCTTTGATGTCGTTTGATGACACCTCTAGGAAATTTGGCTTAATCCTTCTTGTTCTTCTTGCAAAAATTTCATCCAACATTCATAATATTTCAGGAGTCTTTGAGACCCAGTAGGTGAAAAATGCGTAATATGTTGTTGGTCTGTGGTTTAATGGTTGGATTGATTGCGTGTGCTCCGGCGGCGGGCGTCAATAACTCTAAGAATCCTTATAAAGCTGAGAGATACGAAAGTCTGAGCACCATTGCGGTCAAGTCGGGCACCATCACTTATGCCACAGTGGCCTATTCCGAAAAATATTGGGATGGTGATTTTTCCAAACTCGTGGACAAGTCGGTTCAGGTGTCAGAAACACCCAGAGAAGGCGATGTGTATGCCAGTGAACTCAGTGGAATGCTGACCGTGAATTCTGTCTCTCCTGCAGCAGGTGTCGATGTCCAGATTGCTTATGTTGAAGCCCGTCGTGAGATTGACAGTCTTTACAACACTTATGATGAAAGTGGATACTACTACTATGACAGCATTGATGTGACTTATCGCATCAAGGTGGAAAAGGACATCAAAGAAATTCCCATGTACTATACTGTGGGCATCAAAAACAACTACAAAAATCAAGACAAAAGTGTGCTGCTTCGTTTGAGCATTGATGGCAGGAGCTTTTTAACAGACCTCCTCAAAGACGACGAAGAAACCCCCAAGAAGCCTGAAACCCCTGAAACCCCAACCAAACCTGAAACCCCTGAAAACAAATAAAATCCAGAGTGCATGAAAAAAGGAGGTCTGAAAAGACCTCCTTTTTGTTTTTTGCTCTGGTCAGGCCAGCACTTTTTTCAGGGCTTCAGTAGGGTCCACAAACTTCAGTCCGAAGGCTTCTGCAACCCCTTCGTTGGTGCATTCGCCCTGATAAGTGTTCAGGCCTTTCAGCAGGGCAGGGTTGCTGGTCAGGGCATCCAGACCTTTGTCTGCCAGTTCCAGAGCGTAACGGATGGTCTGGTTGGTCAGGGCGTAGGTGCTGGTTCTGGGCACTGCACCGGGCATGTTGGCCACGCCGTAGTGCACCACATCATCGATCACATAAGTGGGATCGTCGTGGGTGGTGGCATGGATGGTTTCCACGCATCCACCCTGGTCCACGGCCACATCCACAATCACACTGCCGGGTTTCATCAGGGAAAGCATGTCTCTGGTGATCAGGTGGGGGGCTTTGGCTCCGGGGATCAGCACGCCACCGATGACCAGATCGGCCTGGGCAATGGTTTTGCGGATGTTCTCTTCGGTGCTCATCAGGGTGACCAGACGGCCTCCGAACACATCATCGAGGTATTGCAGGCGTTTGTGGCTGACGTCCAGAATGGTCACCTGTGCCCCGAGGCCCATGGCCATTTTGGCCGCGTTGGTCCCGACCACACCACCCCCGAGGATGACCACTTTGCCGGGCTCCACACCGGGAACGCCGCCGAGCAGTACGCCCAGACCACCGTTGGGTTTTTGCAGGTGGTAGGCTCCGGCCTGCACTGACAGGCGTCCGGCCACTTCGCTCATGGGGGTGAGCAGGGGCAGGCTTCCGTCAGGCAGTTGCACGGTTTCGTAGGCCACACCGGTGGTTCCGCTTTCCATCAGGCGGTCTGTGAGGGGTTTGTCTGCAGCAAGGTGCAGGTAGGTGAACAGCAAGAGCCCTTTTCTGAGGTACTTGTATTCCCGCTCGATGGGTTCTTTGACTTTGACGACCATGTCTGCGCCCCAGGCTTCGTCTACCGAGACAAGCTGTGCGCCAGCAGCGAGGTAGGCTTCGTCGGAGATGCCCGAGCCCACACCTGCGCCACGTTCAACCAGAACCGTGTGCCCACGGCGAACCAGACTGGCTACGCCACCGTCGGTAAGGGCCACGCGGTTTTCTTTGACTTTGATTTCTTTAGGCAAGCCGATGATCATGTTGACCTTCCTTCTCAGCACTTCTTTGCAGAAGTCTGGTATTGCGAAAGCACATTGCTGCTCAGACACACATGTTGTGTATCCTGTATACAAGTTGCTTGAACCTTAAGATAACCGATTTGCCCTGCAAAAGGGAAGATGGTTTTTTCCTCATTTTGAGCGACTGAACCCGGTCAAGATAAGTGTTGATTGCACACGAAAAACATCCACCCTGAGATGTTTCAGGATGGATGTCGACAAAGGCATAAATATTGAAGCTCGAGTATAACTTTACATCCAAGGCTTCAGGTCTTCTGCTTGACTGGAATGTGGATTTCCGTCAGGTGCTGGTTTTCGTCTGCATCGAAGTGCAAATACACTTCACGCATGTGGCCTGCCCGTTCATATCCCTGTGCTTCCAGAAAGGTGGCCAGAGCTGCATAAGCCTCTCCAAGGACCTCATAACTGCCCCGATGCAACACCACTCCCATCTCAGGGGTTGCCTCTTGAAGGTGGCACTCGATTTCAGAGGTGCCTTCAACAGGTTTTTCAATGGGAAACACCAATTCCAGCGTGAAGGCGGCCATGTCTCCATAATCGCCATGCCAGATGACGGTGTCTGGTCCAGTGCGCTCGACAGGATGATGCTCAATGTGCTGGCAGAGCCTGTTCCAGAGGACCTGCATCGGTGCAGTGACATGCTGGTAATCCTGTGCGGTTTCACGGGTGGACAGCACATGGCGGGCCGGGATGGAACGGATCTCGGGACTGTACATGCGAACCTCCTGCAGTCTGTGTTCCAGACGCTTGATTCTGGATTGAAGCTGCTCAAGTTCTTGTTGCAGCATCCTGCGGTGTTCCTGCAAAACCTCCTGCAAAGAGGCCGGTGGGCCCACCAGAACCTGTCTGATGGTGTCCAGAGGAACACCCAGCTCCCGCAAAGACAGGATCTGCTGCATTTTCTGCAGGTCCTGTGCGGAATACATGCGGTATCCGTTCTCAGACAGGCGCTCTGGAGAGAGCAACCCCACCTCGTCATAGTGCCTGAGGGTTCGCAGGGTCACCCCTGTGATGTGTGCAAATTCACCGATCTTGAACATGGCTTCACCCGCAAACAGTCTCGTGGCTCACGCTGGGTGAAGGTCAAGGGTCAGTGCCAGACCCTGAGCACCTTCAAAACCCCATCGGTGACTTCGGCCACAGCGACCAGAGCCCCTTCGTGCAGGATCACGAGGCGGCCATCCGTGTCATGGCGGATTTTTTGTCCTGAACGCAATCTGCGTGCCAGTTCTACATCCACTTCCAGCACTGGAAATTCCAAGGCAGAGGTTTCTGGAAAACCTGTGGCCTCAGGGAGGGCTTCAAGGGTCACACAGTCTTGCAGGTGGTATTTTCCGGCCCTTGTTCGGACCAGACCTGCAAGGTGGGCAGGAACGCCCAGAGCCAATCCCACATCTCTGGCCAGAGCACGGATGTAAGAGCCTGAACTGACGCTGCAACGCACCATCAACACTGGAAAATTCCCAAGTTGCTCTGGGAAAGAGAACTGGCGTCCTGCGGGGTCCAGATCCCACCCTGTTTCTTTGGGACCGAATCCCAATGCAGGAAGGCTCTGGGCGTCACTGACCCCCAGCAAAGTCAATTCGTGGATGGTGATGGACCGGGCAGGCAAATCAATTGAGCCTCCCTGACGGGCAATGTCATAAGCCCGCACCCCACCCACCTGAATGGCACTGAATTGAGGGGGAATCTGCTGTTGAGGCCCCAGAAAACCGTTCAAGGCTTCCTGAAGGATTGCAGCCTCTGGCATCTCAAATTCAGCGGTTTCGGTGATGGGTCCTTCTGCATCCAGAGTCAGGGTGGAGGCCCCCAGAGCAATGAAAGCCAGATAATCCTTGGAGTCGCTTTCCATGAATTGAACCAGTTTGGTGGAACCATTGACACACAAGACCAGCACACCTGTCGCCAGAGGATCCAGCGTTCCAGTGTGTCCAATCTTGCGGGTTTGCAGCAGTTTTCTGGACTTGGCCACCACATCGTGTGAGGTGAAGTGCAGGGGCTTGTCCACGGCGTAAATCGGCATGGGAGTAGGCTACAGGATTGCAGGTGGGATTGGAAGGCAAAAGGCAAGACCCTCTCCAGAGTCCAGTGGTGGAGCAACTTTTTGAAGATGGTTGCACATGGACTCACCTGAGCGAACTGTGGCAAATGCATCGGTTGATTCGAAAAAGGTCCTCGACAGGGTGAGCCTGCGGGTGTACATTCATTATTGAAATTTCAATAATTATTGAAATTTCAGAAAGGAGCCCATGACTCCAGAGCAAGAACAATTCATTGAAAAAACCACGCAGGTCATCGAGCAACAGGGAGGACAGCGCATCATTGGCATGATTCTGGGCGCTTTGCTCATTCATGAACGGTCTGAATTGAATGCCCATGAGCTGCAAGACATCCTGCATGCTTCCAGAGCTGCCATCAGTCAGGGGTGCACCACCCTGGAGCAAATCGGCTTCATTGAGAAAGTGCGGCGCAAAGGGGAACGCAAGAGCTATTACCGCATCCGTGAAGGCATGTGGGAGAAGATCACCCTGCAAGGGGTCCAGAAGTTCACGGTGCTCCGCGAAACCGCAGAACTCGGTCTGAAAGTGGCCCCCAATGACCGTCTGCAAGAGATGCAGGGGTATTTCCAGTACTGGGAAGAAGCCTACCCCCGAATCATCCACGAATGGCAACAAAGGAAAAAACAACCATGAGTGTCGTTGCGGTTCAAAAACTCAGCAAAACATATGGCAAATCCAGAGGCATTGAAGGTCTGGTGTTCGAGATTCAGCAGGGCGAGGTGTTCGGTTTCCTCGGGCCAAACGGGGCAGGGAAGACCACCACCATTCGCACCTTGCTGGGCATGTTGAAACCCACTTCTGGAAGTGCTTCCATTCTGGGTCTGGACATCCTGCGGGACTCTGTCAAAATCCGCAGCAAAGTGGGCTACCTGCCCGGAGAACTCAACCTGTACCCCGAGATGACCGCTCTGGAGGTCTTGCGGTATTTTGCAGACCTGAGGGGAATGAAACTGGGCACAGAGGTTCAACAGATGATCGAACGCCTCAAACTGGACCCCAAAAAACGCATCAAAGACCTCTCCAAAGGCAACAAGCAGAAAATTGGGATCATTCAGGCGTTCATGCATCACCCGGAAGTGCTGATTCTGGACGAGCCCACCTCGGGTCTGGATCCCCTGATGCAGTACGAGTTTGACCAGTTGATTCTGGACAGCAAAAAGCAGGGCAAAACCATATTGCTCAGCTCCCATGTCCTCTCCGAAGTGGACAAAACCGCCGATCGGGTTGGCATCCTCAAAGAGGGACGCCTGATGGTCCAGAGCACCATGCAAGAACTCAAAAGCCACGCCAGACAGCAAATTGAGGTGGAGTTTGCGCACATCCCCTCTGGAGACCAGTTGCAGAACATTCCGGGCATTCAGGAAGCACAGGTGCAAGGCAGTCGGGCGGTTTTCACGGTGTCTGGCAAGATGGACGGTTTCATCAAAACCCTCTCCCATTATGAAATCCTCAGCCTGCGTTCCCTGAGTGCCGACCTCGAAAGCCTGTTCATGGATTACTACCGGGAGGACCCCCATGCTCAGCGTCTTTAAAAACACCTGGCTGAGGGCCAGAAAAACCATGCTGTTCTGGTGCATCGCTCTGGTGCTCTGGGCATTGACAGAACTCAGCCTGTTCAAGTCCATCATGTCCGAAGGGGGCATGGCCCAGATGTTTGAAGGGGCCATGCAGAACATGCCCGAGGTGCTCAAACAAATGTTTTTCACCATGGACATCACCACCCCTGTGGGGTATTTCAATGCCCGGTTGCTCAGCCTGACTTTGCCTCTGGTGATGGTCATTCACGGCATCAGCCTTGGGAATGCTGCTGTCGCTGGAGAAGAGCAACACGGTCAACTGGATTTGCTGCTCTCCAATCCCATCTCCAGAACGCGTTACTATCTGGGACGCTGGCTGGCCATGGTGACCATGCAACTGCTGCTGGTGGGGGTGTTTTACCTGACCTGTGTGGGAATGGCGCCCATGATGGGCATCCCGTTTGAAGGGGCACACCTGCTGGACGCTCTGGTGAGTGTGTTCCTGTTGGGTCTCACTGCTTCTTCGCTGGCATTGATGGCCGGAAGCCTGTTCCCCCATGCAGGTGTGGTGATGGGGGTCAGCAGTGTGGTGTTGCTGCTCAGTTACCTGCTCAATGCAGCAGCCCCCCTGAATGCCGACCTGAAAGACCTTCAAAAGCTCTCGGTGTTCTACTACTACAACGAATACCTGCCCATCAAAAATGGACTGGAAGCCAGCAAAGCACTGGTCTTGCTGGGTGCAGCTCTGGTGCTCGGGGTGGTGGGCCTGATCCGGTTCAACACCAGAGACCTGAGCAAATGACCTGACGGGCAGAGGTGTAAATTCTGTTCCAGCACGCCTCTGCCCCTTCAGGCTCTCGGCATTCACATGTCCAGAATGTATGATGTTGCGGTGACACGCGCCGTGTACTTCATCAGTGGAACCCTCTTCATCGCACTGGGTATTTTCTTTTACTTTGTGTTTGCGAATCCCACGCTGGATGGAATTCAGGTCCTCACCCTTTACCGCATGCTCGGGGCCGCTTTTGTGGGCTTCGGGTTGACCGCATTTTTTGCCAGACCCAGCACTGGGCTCAGCATTGGGCTGGCCGCAACCCAATTTTTGCTGGTGGCAACCCTCGTTCCCGCCATCCTCAGCAAGTATTTGCAAGGTCCCACCACAGTGGTGGTCTGGGGCCTTTCTGCAGCGTTCGGACTGCTGGCCGTCCTGAACCTGATGTTCATTCCTCGAAGGGAGATTTGATGCCCAGATTGCAGAAAATTCTGGCTCAGGCAGGTGTGGCCTCCCGCAGGCACGCCGAAGAATTGATTCAGGCCGGACGGGTGACGGTCAATGGCAAGGTGGCTTCTCTGGGCCAGAGTGCAGAGTTCTCAGACAGCATTGCCGTGGATGGCAAGCGCATCGAACTGGCCTCCAGCCACAAAACCTACCTGCTGTACAAACCCAAAGGGGTCATCACGACTGCCTCTGACGAAGCCGGACGCAAAACCGTGCTGGACCTGATGCCCGTCATTCCGGGTTTGCACCCTGTGGGCCGTCTGGACCGCCTCACCGAAGGTCTTTTGATCCTCACCACCGACGGTGACCTGACCCTCAAACTCACCCACCCGAGGTACCAGCACGAAAAGGAATACCGCATCTGGTCCGAAGAGGAAATCACCAACGAAGACCTGCACCGTCTGGAAGATGGCATTGAGCTCGATGACGGCATCACCCAGCCTGCTCTGGCCAAACGTGCTCCAGAGGGTTTGTACCTGACCATCCGCGAAGGCCGCAACCGTCAGGTGCGCCGCATGATGGACGCCATCGGCAAACCGGTGCGCCGTCTGGTGCGTGTGCGGCTCGGGGGATTGACGTTGCGTGGGGTCAAACCCGGTGAATACCGCCAGCTGACCGAGCGCGAAATTGAAGTGCTTTTGCACGAGACCTGCAGTCCCAGAGAACGGACCCGCTTGCATGAAGAGTGGGATTATGTAAAATACGGATTCGGGAAGAGACACGGTCGCGCGTTTACACGTGAGGAAAGTCCGGGCACCACAGGGCAGGATGCCATGCCAACGGCTGGGCGACGAGCAAACCAGCCTCCGAAGGGCAGAGGTGCGAAGTCGACGGAAAGTGCCACAGAAACCAGTCCGCTGCGCCGTCCGCGAACAGCGGAGCGGGATGTCCGAAACGGAACCCGCCGCAAGCGGTGACAGTCAGGGTGAAACGGTGCGGTAAGAGCGCACCAGTTCTCTGGGAGACCAGAGGAGCTGGTAAACCCCATCTGGTGCAAGGTCCGACAGTCGGCGAGGGGCTGCCCGTCCCATCGACCCGCAGGATGACCGCTCGAGGCGTCTGGCGACAGGCGTCCCAGATAGATGACCGTGACATTCAGGTGTCACCTGAATGGACAGAACCCGGCTTACCATCTTCCCACCCCCGCAAGGGGGATTTTTTTTGAGCGATCAGCCTTCAGCCGTCAGCGCTCAGTGCAAAGACCACCCAGAAGCTTTTGCTTTCGAAAACAGCAACACACAAAGACCTAAAATGAAAGCCACTCGAATTTTCAGGTCAAAGGCAGCAAGAAAACTGTCTTGCTGGCTGATGGCAGACAGCTCTTTCTGTTTGCGTCACCTGAACCGCAATTTTGTGTCGGCCCTGTGCTCTCTGACTGCTTCTCAGCAACTTGTGATGTGCTCTGTTTACAATGAACCATGTTCCGCAAATTGAAACGCCCCAATGTTTTGACGGTGATGCGCATTGTTTTGATTGTGCCCCTGTGTCTGGTGTTTCATTCCCAGCAGGTGGGTGCACTCTGGGCCAGTCTGGGTTTGCTGGCCATGATGGGCCTCACCGATCTGCTGGATGGGTATTTTGCACGCAGATACAATGTGGCCCACCGTGAAGGTGAACTCATGGACTCCATGGCAGACGGTTTCGTTCGCCTGAGTGTGTTTTTGCTGCTGCTGGCTGATGGTCTGGTTCCACTCTGGATGGTGCTGCTGGTGATGTGGCGTGATCTGGTGTCGTGGTCTTTGCGGTTCATGGACCTGGCCCGAGGCAACGATCAGGTGCACAAGCGCATCTCTGGCAAAATCAACGGTCTCATCCAGTCGGTGGCGATTGGCGGAATCTTGATTGCCCTGCTCTGGGCAGCCAGCGTGAGTCATCCCATCAACCTGATGGTGGTGCAACTGTTCATGCTTTCAGCGGTGCTGACGGCAGTGTGGTCCACTGTGGATTTGCTGTACACCCACAAACAGGCCGTCAAGACCTTTTTGAGGCGTTGAAGGCACTGCATTCACTCAGGAACGCTGGCCCAAGTGGTACTTTAAAATCTGCCTGAACATCCGCACCCGTGCCTGTGCCCCTTTCCAGAGCCCCTGTTTTTCTTCTTTGGTGACCTGTGAAACCCCATGCAAGGTGACGTATTTGATCTTGATGCCTGTTTTTTTCAAGGCATCGGTGATCGCCACTTCGATGGCATACCGCAGGTGGGCAGCACCTTCAAGGCCCAGCAGGAGGTCTCTGGGCAGAACCCTTTGTCCACTCCAGTGCCGGGTCATCCATGAAGCGAGGGTGGTGGAGGTGCGCCCTCCAGAGAACAAGCCCACGGTGGCTCTGGCCTGACCTTGTTGCACCGGAGACGCGAGGGCCTGAATGTGCTGGGCGGTCAGTCCGGTCAGATCTGCGTCCAGAAAAAGCAAATGTTCGGTGGTGCTGATTTTGGCCCCTTCCAGCATGGCTCCAGCTTTGCCCAGATTGTGGGGCAATTCCAGCACTTCGGCTCCAGAGGCTCGGGCGACTTGGGCAGTGCGGTCTGTGGAGGCGTCGCTGACCACCAGCACCTGTCCAAGCTGGGATTTCAGGGCAGCGTCAATCACGGGAGCAATGTTTTTTTCTTCATTGTAGGCCGGGATGATCAGGGTGAATTTCACCATGATGCCAGTCTGACAGGTGCAGGTGAGAAAGGGATTCCAGAGGTGGGCAAAATGGCTTAAGAGTAAAGCTTGCTTGACATCATGCCTAAAGTGTTTTACCTTAAGTCAAGGAAACTTGACATCAGATCCCATGGATGGTTTTCCCATCTGCTCCCATGATCCAGAGGTCAAGGGAACCCCGGTTTTGATGCAGGCGTACCACAACAATGGAGGCCAACCATGGTCACAATTGAAAACCTCAGCAAGTTTTATGGCAAAGTGCAAGCCCTCAAAGGGGTCAGTTTTCAGGCGCAGGACGGACAGATTTTTGGTTTGCTCGGACCAAACGGAGCAGGGAAGACCACCCTCCTGAGGACCCTCGCCACATTGTTGACCCCCACAGGCGGAACAGCCAGCGTTGCAGGATTCGACATCCGCAAAAACCCCGAGCAGGTCCGAAAGAACATTGGGGTGGTCAATGGAGGCATGGGCCTTTATGATCGCCTGACGGGCCGCGAAATCCTGCACTATTTCGGCGGATTTTACGACCTGCCCCGCGCACGCATCGACGAAAGGATTCAGGAACTCGACCGGTTTCTGGACCTCAAGGCTGTGCTGGACCGCAAAGCAGGAGAATACTCCACAGGAATGAAACAAAAAATTGTGGTGGCCCGGGCGGTGATCCACGATCCCAAGGTCCTCATTCTGGACGAAGCCACCAACGGTCTGGATGTGGTGGCCAGACGTGCCCTGCTGGATTTTGTGAAGTCTTACCGCTCAGCAGGAAAGCTGGTGCTGTATAGCACCCACGTGATGGAAGAAGTGGAAGAACTCTGTGAAAACCTTGCGGTCATTGACCACGGCACCTTGCTGTTCAATGGCAGTTTGCAAGGCCTGAAACAAAAAACTGGAAAAGCCAGACTGGAAGAAGCCTTCTTCGAACTGGCCAGAGGGGTCAACCATGCGTCTTGATTTTGTGTTGCAGGTCCTGGGCAAAGAAATCCTTTCCACGTGGCGTGACAAACGTACCCTCGCCAGCACCATTTTGCTGCCCCTGATCATGATTCCGATTTTCACCCTCGGGTTTCCCCTCCTGATTGGCAAGGCCTTTCAGGGAGAACAGCAAGCCCGTCAAAAAGTGGGTGTGGTGGGCCTTGAACGCATGCCTGCCGAACTTCGCACCTTTCTGGAGCAAGACCAGAAGGTGAACGGCAAGGTGGTGTCCTCTGGCGTAGAACTCATTGCCACAACCAAGCCCATTGAGGACGTGCAGGCCGGAACACTGGATGCTGCACTCTCCATTCCCGAGAACCTGCCGTCAGAAGCCGGAGGTCCCGCAGCCACCGTGCAGATTTTCGTCAAGCAGAACAGCCTGAAAAGCGTGGGTGTGAAAAGCAAGCTGGATGCTGCTGTGAATGCCTACAAAGACATTCTGGTGCAGAAAAAGCTTGCTGATGCAGGGCTCGGGCGTGAAGTGCTGACCCCGATCCAGACCGAAACGGTGGATGCCAGCACCACCGCAGAGAAACGCAGCGGTCAACTGGCCTTCATCATTCCGATGTTCATCTTGCAATTCATTCTGGCCGGGGCACAGCCCACCGCCATCGATTCCACCGCAGGGGAGAAAGAACGGGGTACCTTTGAAGTGCTGCTGGTGTCCCCCATCCGCAGGCTCGAAGTGGTGCTGGGCAAACTCGGGGCGGTGACGGTGTTCTCTCTGGTGAGTGCCATTTTCAGTGTGATCGGATTGGTCTTGGCAGGTCTGGCAGCCAAATACCTTTTGCCACGCATTCTGGGCGAAGAAAGCGGTCAGGAATCCCTGATGAACTCTTTCGGAGGCAGTCTCAATCTGGACACCACCAGTTTGCTGTTGCTGCTCGGGGTGGCCCTGACGGTGGCTTTGCTGGTGAGCGTGATTGTGCTGACCATCAGCGTCTATGCCCGCAACTTCAAGGAAGCCCAGACCTATCTGGTGCCGTTCTCTCTGGTGGTGGTGATTCCTGCGGTGGCCCTGCAATTTGCGGATTTCCTGCAAACCAATGCCCTGATGTATGCCATTCCCCTGATTGGCTCGATGCTCTCGATCATGGACATTGTGAAAGGGGCCGTAAAATCCGACATGATGACCATCACCTGCGTCAGCAACCTGTTGTTCACTGGCATTTTGCTGCTTTTTGCCCTGAGGTCCTTCTCCAGAGAAGAAGTGATTTTCCGTAATTGAAGCCACGTGTCAAAAAAAGTTTACATTTGATTGTGTTTGCCATCCTGTCACGTGCAGGATGGTTTTCTTTTGCAAGGTTTCACACATGTGGCTTTTGAGACATTTTCAAACTGTCCAGCCCTTCTTTACACAACTGACCTCTGGACATGCGTTTGATTGCCAAATTTGTCATAGTAACGTGACAAAGAAAACCCTATAAAGGATTTTAAAGAGGTGACGGGTGCACGGTCTGACTTTCCAATCTGCTTTTTCTTTGCCCCAATCGTTGTGGATTCCGGGTGCATGGGACAGTTTTTTGCAACACAACTCCCGACAACTGGAACGTGAACTCCTGAAAATGGACACAGAAATTGCCCGGATCCGTCTTGCACAGTTGTACATCCGTCAGCAAAAGGGGTCAGAGGCCGCGCAAACCTTGCAGGATTTGCACCATGTCCTTGCCCGTGCAGAACGCCTGCGTTTGATGCATCAACAAGGTCAGCACGATGCTGTGCTGGAAGCAGGACTCATGTTTTTGCAGAATTGGAATGGGGCCACAGACCTTCTGGAAGCGGAGGCCCATGGACGCATGTGCTGGATGGTGGGGTTGGCTCTGGCAGAACAGGGCAACCTGAAAGCCAGAGGGTACCTGGAGTCTGCGGCCAGCACGTTTCACCTGCTGGGCATCAACCACAGTCAGGTGATGCTGGACCTTGCCCTCAACCTCCTGAAGCTTGGAGACCATTCAGGTTCAGTGGGGGTGTACAGGCAAGTGATGGGGTTTGCCCGCAAGAACCGGGACGCTCGGATGCTGGAGCGTGCCCTGATTGAAGGCTGTGCTGCTTTGATCTGTGCTGGTGAGTGCGATCTGGATTTTGTGGAAGGCCTCTCCAACAAAATGCTCAGGGTGTCTTTTCGCAACCTTTTGCAGGCTGTTTTTCAGAGGACCCCTTACTCGGAAACCCCCGAAGAGCCCAGCAAACCACGGGATGTTTTTGCTGCCCTCACCCACCTGATCAAAGGCACCGAACGGGCTTTTCAGGAGTTTCACCTCGGGCATTTTGGGGATGCAAGACGCACCTGCGAGAAAGCTTTGCAGGCTTTTGATGTGGTTCAGGAATTCAACAACAGCACCACCCACCATTTCGAAGTGTTGTATGCCATGGCCCTGTACTTGAAAGGCCTGTGTGGTGTCATTGTGCGAGATCAGGATGTGGTTCGGGATGCCCTGCAAGAACTGGGTGCGCTCAAGTTGCAAAACCCACTGGTTCGCTGTTTGCGTGGGGTGTTGTGTGCAGAGATGTACAGTGTGCGCCGCATGAAGTGCCCTGTCTATTCTGTTCAGCAAGCTTTGCAAGATGTGTTTGATTTTTTTGCCCAGGCCCAGCCTGCATCCCAACAGTTCATGACCAGATGGTTGCTGCGGTTTGGCATTGGTGTTCTGGTGGTCCTCGAACTGCTTGACAAAGGCAACCCGAGCACCCATGCAGCCCTGTCAGAGGTGATGTTCATCACCCCTCTGGGGGCATTCCTGAACTTCAAAATGATCAACCATCCTTCTGCGGGTGCGATTTCCCAGAGTTTGTATGAAATTCTGGAGGTGCACCGTGCACAGGAACCCAAGCATGAAATGCAAATTTACCGTCACCGCCTGACCATGCGCGAAAACCTCCAGCCTCCCATCACCTTCAGTTTGATTGTCGACCACCTTTTGGAAGGCTCGGGGTGTGCCATGGAAGAAACATCCGATTTGATGTACCTGAAACGGTTTCTGCCAGAGAAGTACCAGAAGCTCAAAGAGCCTTCCTTGTCTTGAACGCTTTGGTTTTTGGTGTGAGCCAACTGCTGTGGTGTCACAGGGATGTGCTGTCATGGTGGAACATCCAGGTGGATGTTCAGATGAAGGATTTTGGCCTCTGGTGCGATAATAAGGGATTTCCCTTACTTTGCTTCGTAGGAAAACACTCATCTTTTTTTCTTTTGTTTTCAGGACGAACAATTTTAAATTGTAATCCCGCTGACCCTACAGATCGCTTCAGTTGAGCCTGTTTTTCTGTAGTAAAACTGAGATGGCAATTCATGTACCATTTACCTCGGGTCAAGGGAAACCGAAACCCATCCCCCTGTATCCATCGGATTAAGATTGAAATCAGGGCTGGCACACCTTAACTGCACAGAAAACCTGTCGCACACTCCTTGAGGTCACCTGTCCAAATCACAACACATTGTGTATTGAGCTCCCCGGATGTTCTGCATCCGGGGTTTCTCCTGTGTCACCCATGCCTGTCACCCAGACAGTGCTTGAACCCCATCCAAAGATGTTAACCAGAATTCAAAAAATAGGTTAACATTCTTGCCATGTTCAAACATGTTCTTCTGATGGTTTCGATGCTCAGTCTTCCTGCCAGTGCTGCCACACTGGTTTACGGTGCAACCGGCGAGCCCGTCAATCTGGAAAGTGGCAACATCGTGGAGCGCACCAGCATGCTCCCTCAGGTGCAAATCTACGACACACTGGTGTGGGTGCAAGACGGCAAGATCACACCCAAACCAGCTCTGGCCACCCGCTGGACCTCCAACAAGACCGCCACCGAATGGACCTTCACCCTGCGCAAAGGGGTCAAATTTCACGACGGCACCCCTTTCAATGCCGATGCGGTGGTCTTCAATGTGATGCGCTGGTGGGACCCCAACTTTGAATACGGATACCGGGACAGTGGTAAAGCCTTCGGGATCTGGGGCCAACTCCTTGGAGGGTACAGAGGCTCAGCCGATGGCCTCCTGAAGAACGTCCAGAGGCTCGATGAATTCACTGTCAAATTCACCCTGAGCAAACCCTATGCCAG
Source organism: Deinococcus misasensis DSM 22328 (assembly GCF_000745915.1). Classification (NCBI taxonomy): domain Bacteria; kingdom Thermotogati; phylum Deinococcota; class Deinococci; order Deinococcales; family Deinococcaceae; genus Deinococcus; species Deinococcus misasensis. Next base: position 28,855 of record NZ_JQKG01000009.1, on the reverse strand, counting down.
TTTCCCACAACTGATCGGGGCGGGATACTTTGGGATTTCCAGCCCCACAGCCATCAAAGCACAAGGGGCAAAATACGGAACCCCCGCTTCCAGACCTGTGGGCACTGGACCATTTGAATTCGTGGAGTGGACCTCTGGGGACCGCATCGTCTTCAAACCCAACAAAAACTACTGGGGGGTCAAAAGCAATGTGGACCAACTGGTGTTCCGCTTCATTCCCGATGCCAACCAGAGGCTCAACGAACTGCGGGCAGGCACCATCGATTTCACCAGTGACCTGAACCCCGACAACCTGAGCCTCATCAAAAACGATGCCTGCTTGACAATGGTGCTCAAACCGTCTTTCAATGTGGGATTCCTGAGCCTGAACGTCAAAAACCCATTCCTCAAAGACGAGCGTGTGCGTGAAGCCATCTCTCTGGCCGTCAACAAAAAAGCCATCATCGAGGCCTTTTATGGCGATCTGGCGTACACCGATGGAAGCCTGCTGCCGAATCAACTGGATTGGGCGAACGATCCAGAGATCAAAGATTACAAATTTGATCCTGCACAGGCCCGCAAAATCCTGAAAGAAGCCGGGTACAACAACGTCAGTTTTGACCTGTGGTACCCACCCATCGCCCGCCAGTACTACCCCAATCCCAAAGCTCTGGCAGAAGCCATTGCCGTGGACCTCGCTGAAGTGGGCATCAAAGTGAATCTGCGCACCCAAGACTGGGCCAAGTGGGTCAAGGACTCCCGCACCCAACCCGGCTACGACAGTTACATTGTGGGCTGGATCGGGGACTATGGCGACCCAGACAACTTCTACAGCGCTTACTACGGTCCTTACACCAGTCTGGACAGCAACTATTATCCTCAGGAACTGGAAAACCTGCTGGTGAAAGCCCGCAGCACCACCAACAAAGCCCAGAAAACCCGCCTGTACCAGCAGATCCATGCCTTCACCTTCAAAGCCAACGTGCGGATTCCTCTGGTGCACTCCAAACCCATCGCGGCCACCCGAGCAAACATCTCCGGATGGTTGCCCAGTCCTCTGGGGGTTGAAGCCTTCAACAAAGTCAGGAAAAAGGCTGCAAAATGATCCGCGCTTTGCCAGAGGTGCTTGCCCTGTTTGATCTGCCTTTTCTGGATCTGGTGCATCAGGCCACTCTGGTGCACAGGCAGCATTTCACTTCAGGAGAGGTGCAGGCATCCACCTTGCTGTCCATCAAGACCGGAGGATGCCCCGAAAACTGCGCTTACTGTCCGCAATCGGCCCACTTCGAGACCGGGGTCAAAAGCCAGAAATTGCTGAGCCTTCCAGAGGTTCTGGAAGCTGCAAAACAGGCAAAAGCACAGGGGGCCAGCCGTTTCTGCATGGGTGCTGCGTGGAGGTCGCCCAGAGGCCAAGACCTGCAAAAGGTCGCCGAAATGGTGCAAGAGGTCAAAGCCCTTGGACTCGAAACCTGTGCCACGCTGGGTTTGCTGGATCAGGAGCAGGCAGAGGTGCTGTCTCTGGCAGGTCTGGATTACTACAACCACAATCTGGACACCTCCAGCGACCACTACGCTGAAATCATCACCACCAGAGCGTATCAGGACCGCCTGAACACCCTCTCAAATGTCCGAGAAGCAGGCATGAAAGTCTGCTGCGGAGGCATCGTGGGGCTGGGCGAAACCCGAGAACAACGGTCCAGATTTCTGCTGGAACTTTCCCTGCTGGATCCTGCCCCAGAGTCGGTGCCCATCAACCACCTGATTGCTACGCCAGGGACCCCTCTGGAACACCAGAAAGCTCTGGACTGGACAGAGTTTGTACGCACTGTAGCGGTGGCCCGCGTTTTGATGCCCAGCAGTTTTGTGAGGCTTTCGGCAGGTCGCGAAGGCATGCCTGAAGCGGTGCAAGCGTGGTGTTTCATGGCTGGTGCCAACTCCATCTTCCTTGGAGAAAAGCTTCTGACCGCCAGCAATCCGGAATTGGAGCAGGACCATCAGATGTTTGAAAAGCTGGGGCTTACCCTGATTTGATGGAATTTCAACCAAAAGGAGACCCTCCAGAGGGTCTCCTTTTGATTTTGCAAGCTTCAAGATCCTTGCAACTGGTTTCTCAGGGTTTCAGGATCTCTGGCAGGCAACTGGCAGGCAAAATCCCTGCACACGTAAGCAATGCCGTTTCCTTCCCGACCTTCCAGAGCAGACAGCCCCCATGCAGTTTCTGCAGGCGAGATGGCCGTGGTGGGCAGGTAAAATTCAGAGGCCACCTGTTCCAGAGGTTTGCGCTCCTCTGGGGTTCCCATGACCACCAGTTCGGTGTGGGGAGCCTGCAAGAACTCGAAGGCTTGCCAGAGGCCCCCAAAGCCTGAGGCGTAAGAGCGCATCTGGCCCAGACTGCTGGACACCACCCTTTCAGCAATGTGCTGTGCTTCTGCATCCTGAAAATAACGGTTGATCCAGATGGCAAGCAGGGCAGAGGCTCCATTGTCGCTGATCACGGCAGCATCAAAGAACTCCTGTCTGCGGGTGATCAGGTCACTCTGGGTGGCTGGGGTGCTGAAAAAGGCAGCCGTGTTTTCATCCCAGTGTTCCTGTTTGATGGTGTCCCAGAGCTTCTGGGCGGTTTGCAGGTGCTCTGGGGTGCCTGTGGCCTTGAACAGTTCGATCAGGCCCAGAGCGTACAGGGCATGGTCTTCAAGCAAACCTGAAATTTTGGCCTGACCGTCTTTGTAGGTGTGCAGAAGCGTGTCGTTTTGCCAGAGGTTCTGCTGAATGAACTGTGCATTCTGAACCGCCACTTGCAGGTAGTCCTCGCGGTTCAGGACGCGTCCAGCTTCTGCAAAGGCAGCCAGAGCCAGCCCATTCCACGAGGTGAGCACCTTGTCATCGGTGCCGGGTTTGACGCGGCTTTCTCTGGCTTCAAAGAGTTTCTGTCTGGCCTGAAGCACTTTCTCCTGCACCACTTCGATGCTGACATCAAACGTCTCTGCGAGGTCTTGCAGGCTGCGCTGGATGGACAGCACGCTTCTGCGCCCAAATGCCTTGTGGTGGGGGTCTTCAAAATTGCCGTAAGGGGTCACCCCATAATGCATTTTGAGCAGTTCACTGTCCGGTCCCAGCAGGTCATCGAACTCCTGAGGGGTCCACACAAAGTATTTGCCCTCAATGCCTTCCTGATCGGCATCCTGAGCGCTGTAAAAACCCCCCTCTGGAGAACGCATCTCACGGATCAGGTAATCCAGTGTGCGTTCGGTGGTTTCCTTGAACAGGGGAGATCCGGTCAGTTGGTAAGCATGCAGGTAGACCCGGGCAAGCTGGGTGTTGTCATACAGCATTTTTTCAAAGTGAGGGACCAGCCATTCGGCGTCCACGCTGTATCTGGCAAACCCCCCTCCAAGCTGGTCAAAAATGCCCCCTCTGGCCATCTGCTCAAGGGTGTACGTGACCATCTCCAGAGCCTTCTGGTTGCCTGTGCGTCTGGCATGCATCAGCAGGAATTCCAGAGTGGTTGGTCCAGGAAACTTCGGGGCATCACCAAAACCGCCGTATTGGGTGTCAAAACGCATGCGCAGGTTTTCGATGGTGTTTTGTGCATGCTCATCTGAAAGGTCATTTTGCCGGGCTTCTCGGGTGCTGGAAGACTTCAAATGATCGGTCAGGGAATTTGCACTGGTCAGGACCTCCTCCCGTTTGGTGTCCCATGCATTGCGAATGGCATGCAGCAAACGGCGAAACCCGATGCGTCCGAAGGCGTCTTCTGGAGGGTAATAGGTTCCTCCGTAAAAAGGTTTGAGGTCCGGGGTCAGGAACACCGTCATGGGCCATCCCCCCGAGCCGGTCATGGCCTGCACTGCGCCCATGTAGATGGCGTCCACATCGGGTCTTTCTTCCCGGTCCACTTTGACGGGAACGAACCACTGGTTCATCAGTCCTGCGATTTCTTCGTTTTCGAAGGATTCATGGGCCATCACATGGCACCAGTGGCAGGTGGAATACCCAATGGACAGCAAAATGGGCTTGTCTTCTAGACGGGCTTTCTCGAAGGCCTCTTCGCCCCATGGGTACCAATCGACGGGGTTGTGTTCGTGCTGTTTCAAATAAGGACTGGTTTCAAGGCTCAAACGGTTGGACATGGGGTCAGTTTACCGATTGAGTCTGAAGGCGTCTGGAAGATGGGGCAGGATTGGGGTGGGGCTGCGCCCTGCAGAAGGCAGAAGGCAGAAGGCAGAAGGCAGAAGGCAGAAGGCAGAAGGCAGAAGGCAGAAGGCAGAAGGCAGAAGGCAGAAGGCAGAAGGCAGAAGGCAGAACAGTGTTGTCCCAATCGTAGGGGCGAGGCGTGCCTCGCCCTGTCTTGCAAAGGCCAGAGCTTTAACTTTGCCTTGGCCTTCTGCCTTCTGCTTTACCCCTTGATTTATGTAGACCAGTCATTATAATAAAAACCATGTCTCCTCGAAAAAGCGATGCAAAAGCCAAACTGCTGCAAGCCACCTCCGCCCTGATGCAAAAACAGGGATACGCGGCCACCGGTCTCGAACAGATCGTGCAGGAAAGCCAGGCCCCCAAAGGATCCATGTATTACCACTTTCCAGAGGGCAAAGAACAACTGGCAGCAGAAGCCCTTTTGCTCAGTGGGGCACAGTACACCCAGATGATCCAGAGCATCCTGCAAGGTCCTGATTTGCAGGAGAACTTAAAGCACATTCTGGGACTTTTTGAGCAACAACTGGTCCAGAGCCAGTACACCCTCGGGTGTCCGATTGCCAGTGTTGCCACCACCTTGCAACCCGAGCAGCACAAACTTCAGCAAGCCTGTCAGACGGTGTTTCAGGACTGGACCCGCCTGTTGGAAGAAGCCTTAAAGGCCCATCAATTGCCTGCTGCTTTTGCCACAGTGTTGCTGTCCAGTCTGGAAGGTGCCCTCTTGCTCTCAAGAGCACACCAGTCTGTGGCCCCTTTGAAAACCACTGGGGAAGCCCTCATTCAAATGCTGGAGGTCCACCATGCACAAAATCGCTGAAGGTCTGTACGTGCTCCCGAGCTTTCCCAGCTTTGCGATCAACACCTACCTGATGGAAGATGTTTTGATTGATGCCGCCACCAAATGGGATGCCCTTCGAATCGCAAGGCAACTGAGAGGACGTCCAGTGAACCTGCTGGCCCTGACCCATGTGCACCCTGACCATCAGGGAGCAGCAAGCAAGCTGTGCCAGAGCATGAACCTGCCTCTGGCCTGCCATGCAGACGACCAGCAAATCATGGAAGGCCGCAAACCCATGCTGCCCAGAAGCTGGATGATCAAACTGCAAGAGAAAACCTGGATGGGCCGTCCTCATCCGGTTTCAAAAGTCCTCAAGACTGGAGATGAATTGGCCGGATTCAAAGTGATCCATGCGCCGGGTCACACCTCTGGATCGGTGATTTTCTTCCGCGAAAAAGATGGGGTGGCCGTGGCCGGAGATGTGATGAGCAACCTCAACCCCTTCACCTTGCGTCCCGGCCTCCATGAAATGCCAGATGAATACACCGTGCACCGTTCCCAGAGCCGGGAAAGCATCCGCTTGCTGGCCAGCCTCGATCCTGCGGTGGTGTGTTTCGGACATGGAAAACCCGTCACGGACCGTGCTGCCCTGAAAAGGTTCGCTCAGGCATTGCCATGAAAAAACCTCCCCGATTTGGGGAGGCACGACATTTCGAACAGTTTACTGTGCGCTTGCGATGTCAGGACGCAACACCACGGCTTCACGCAAGTAGATGTGCTTGACTTCGGTTTGCTTTTTGTCGGTCTCGACGTGCATCATCACGCGGATGGCTTTTTGCAGACGGCCCGGCACTGGAATTTCCAGAGCGTTCAGCAGGGGCACGGTGGTCATGCCAATGGCTCGGGCTGCCTCGGCAGGGAAAGCGGCATTGATGTCCGGTGTGACCGTGAAGATGATCGAGCAGATGTTTTCAAATTCCACACTGTTGGCATCCAGCATTTTCTGGAGCAGTTCCGTGGTGGCTTCATGTATGGCTTCAGAGGTGTTTTCAGTGACGGTGGTGGCACCGCGAATCCCGCGCATCATAGGGGGATTGTAACACTGAATTTTGCGGGTGGGGGAGAAGGTGTCTAAGTGGGGAGGAAGGCTTCGCCTTGCCGAGGGCCGAGAGCCGAGAGCTAAAAAAGCTTTGGCTAGAGCAAAGAAGGGCGAGGCACACCTCGCCCCTACAGATGCCCTTGACCAGTTCTAATACGCATAGCACGATGCTCTCGGCTCTCGGCTTCAGGGCAAGGCACGCTGAACCCCACCGAATGCCCCTTCTAACCCATCCCACCCCCACTTCCTGTATCCTGCTACCCGTGAACCCCCCTGACCTCCTGCTGGAAAAAGCCCTGAGCCTTGGTTTTGATGTGGCTGGATGGGCCACGGCCACCACGCCACCAGAGGCCTCTGAGCGTTACCAGAGCTGGTTGGATCAGGGCTTCCATGCAGGAATGGATTATCTGGAGCGGCAACTTCCGCGCAGAAACGACTTGCAGAGCACCCTCTCTGGGGCCAGAAGTGTGCTGGTGCTCGGGATTTCCCATGCTTTTCCAGAGTTGCCTGTTCCCAAGAATGGCGTGCGGGTGGGAAGGGTGGCCCGTTATGCATGGACGCCCGATTACCATCAGCAAATCGAACCCCTTCTCAGGGAACTTGAGGAGACTGCCCGAGGTCTTGGGGTCAGCAGTCGGGGCTGTGTGGATTACGCCCCCATCATGGAGCGTGAACTGGCGTCCCGGGCGTTTCTGGGATGGCAGGGCAAAAGTGGAATGGTGGTGTCCCAGAAACTCGGGGCTTTTGTGACGCTGGCGGTGCTGCTCACCGATCTGGAGGTCGAGGAGCACGGCAGGCATGCAGACCGCTGCGGACGCTGTCAGGCTTGTGTGCAGGCTTGTCCCACTTCAGCCATTCAGGGTGGGCGGGTGATTGATGCCAGACGCTGCATCTCCTACCTGACCATTGAACATCGGGGTCCCATCCCGTCAGAATTCCGGTCTGCTCTGGGAGAGTGGCTTTTTGGTTGTGACCGCTGTCTGGAAGTGTGCCCCTGGAGCATCAAAGCCGGAAGTGTCGCAGCAAAACTCATTCCAGATCCAGAGCTGGCCCACCCTGACCTCAGTCTGTTTTTTGAGGGTTCCAATCGGGATTTTGACCGCAGATTTGCCCACACGGCTTTCTCCAGACCCAGACGCAAAGGGATGGCTCGAAATGCCCTGATGGTGCTGGGCAACCTCAAAAACCCAGAGCACCTGCCTTTGATTCAGAAAGCCACAACAGACGAAGCGTGGGAGGTTCGGGTTTCAGCGGTGTGGGCTCTGGGCCAGATGCCAGAGGCGGGTCTCAAGGCCAAACTGGAAAAACTCCTGCACGACCCTCATCCAGAGGTGGTGCAGGAGTCACAAAGACAACTTGAGCTGTTGACTTGATTTGCTTTAAAAATCACCAAGGTCGTTGGCGAGGGCTTCAAGCTCCTCGGCGTTGAGGATCTTGATCATTCGGGGGTGGGTTTTCACCACGCCGACCTCTTCGAGCTTTTTGAGGGTGCGGGTGATGGTTTCGCGGCTGTTCCCACTCCGGCGGGCCAGATCTGCGTGGGTGACGGGAAGCTCGTTGAATTTGGGAACCCCTTTGCGGTGCCGCTCCTCGTACATGGAATGCAGGGTGTAAGCAATCCAGGTTTCGGCGTTGGCAAAGGTGCGCATGGTCAGGTCCCGGTTGGTTTGGGTCAGTCGCCCGGCAAGAATGCTGGCGAGGTTCCATAAAATCTGTGGATACTTGCGGCTCAGTTCCTTGAACACATCCCGATACAGCACATAACAACGCACAGCCGTCAGGCATCTGGCGGTTGCTGTGCGCGGCACATGGGTCAGCACGGCCACTTCACCCACGATGCACGGAGCGTACATCTGGTTGATCACCCGTTCCTGCCCGAGCGCCCCGTAATGCTCAATGCCAATTTCACCACTGACGATCAGGTAGAGGGCTTCTCCACTTTCTTCCTGATCGAACAGGGCGTTTCCTGCACTGTAATTGCGCAAGATGGCCGATTGGGCAATGCGATGAATGGCCTCCTCGGGGAGGTCAGCGAAAAGGTTCTGGTTTTGCAAGTCCGCAATGGCTTGACTGGATTGCATGTGACCATTCTAAGGGCTTTTGGGCAAAATGGCTAAATTCAGCATGAATCGCTGAACGAGATGCCTAAACCGTCACACCGGAGAGGGCAACCTGTCCGATCAGGGTAAACGCAAAGTCTGAAGTTTGGCAGGCCGACTGAGAAAGCGGTCAGCCGTCAGCCATCAGCGATCAGTGAAAAGCGGATCCAGAAGCTTTTGCGTTCGACAGCAGCAGGACCTAAAGGCCAAGCCCCATCAGGTTTGGCAAGCTCAACCGACTGGAAGAAGACTTTCCTTCTGGCCGACGGCTGACTGCTGAGGGCTGACGGCTCTTTCTGTTTGCATCGCCCGAACAGCGACTTTGCAGCTACCCTGCCTGTCCGATCCAGAGCGTCTGAAAACCACCCCAGACATGCTAGGATGGTGCGGTGTTTGTGCTGCAAGCCCTTGACATCCACCATACATTTTCAAGCACTGAAGTCCTGAAAGGGGTCAGTCTTCAACTCCAACCCGGAGAAACCGTGGCCCTCACTGGCCCATCGGGAAGCGGGAAAAGCACCTTGCTTCACCTGCTGGCAGGACTGGAAAAACCCTCTCAGGGGCAGGTGATGTGGGGAGATGCAGAGGTCAGCACCCTGAAAGGAACCGCTCTGGACCGCCTGAGAAACCAGCACATCGGTCTGGTGTTCCAGCAGCATTACCTGCTCAGCGACCTGACCGTGCTGCAAAATGCACTGGTTCCCGGCTGGATTCAGGCCCGGCATCCTCAGGAAGAGGCGTTGGAATTGCTGGCCAGAGTGGGCCTTTCGCACCGCTTGCAGCACTATCCTTCGCAGCTTTCTGGAGGAGAGCGCCAGAGGGTGGCCTTGGTCCGTGCAGTCATGAACCGCCCCGAGGTGATCCTCGCAGATGAGCCGACCGGAAACCTTGACCAGCACAACACCCAAGAGGTGATGAAACTCTTGCTGGAACTGGCCCGTGAACGGGGCTCGGGGGTGCTTCTGGTGACCCACGATCAGGCGCTGGCTTCCAGAGCAGACCGGGTCTTGAAGTTGCTGGATGGCTCTCTGGTGAATTGAAAAGCTGTGGTCTGCAACCCAAGGTGCAAAGGGTGACATGTACGGTCAAAGGTTCACTGTGAACTTGTGGTTTGCATGATCCTGACCGTGCTCTGGTGATGCCCTTTGCAGTCTGAGAATTCGGGTCAGGTATACTACCCCTAACATTTCAGGGCAGCGTGCCCTGCCCTTTGAGGAGAACAACATGAGCGACATGCTGGAAGCAGAATTTGAGAACATCACCCTCGATCAGGATGGCCCGATTGGCATCCTGACCATCAACCGTCCCAAGAGCCTGAACGCCCTGAACATCGACACTTTCCGCGAAATTGCCGAAGCCATCATGCTCATCGAGGAAAATCCTGAAGTGGAAGCCCTGATCGTCACCGGTGCCGGAGACAAGGCATTTGTGGCTGGAGCAGACATCACTGAGATTGCCGATCTGGAAGGGGCTTTCAATGGCCGTGACCTGAGCTTGCAAGGTCAGGACATTTTCCAGCAGATCGCCCAGTTGCCTTTCCTGACCATTGCAGCCGTGAACGGATATGCTCTGGGTGGCGGTCTGGAACTGGCCATGGCCTGTGACCTGCGCATCGCTTCCCCGAATGCCAAACTGGGCTTGCCAGAGGCCACTCTGGGTCTGTTGCCCGGCTATGGTGGCACCCAGCGTTTGCCCCGTCTGGTGGGTGTGGGCCGTGCGCTGGACATCATGGTGTCTGCCCGTCTGGTGGATGCCAAAGAAGCCAAAGACATCGGTCTGGTCAACGAAGTGGTGGATCAACCCCTCGAGCGCGCCAAGGAGTATGCCCACAACGTGCTCTCCAAAACCGCTCCTCTGGCCGTGGGACTCATCAAAGAAGCGGTGCGCCGTGGCATGGACACCACCTTCGCTGATGCTCTGGAAATCGAAGCAGACCTGTTCGGCATGGCGGTGGCCACCGAAGACCGCAAAGAAGGCACCAAAGCTTTCCTTGAAAAACGCAAACCCCAATTCAAAGGCGAGTGAAAAGGGTGCCCAAAGGGGCACTCACAGGCTTTTGAGCATTCGACTGATCCTCAGGGTGTCCCCGAGGGTCAGTTTTTTGCGTGTGTGGGTCAGCAGGTAGGTGCTCAGGCTGTCCCAGGTGACAATTTTGACGTTGTCGATTTCCCATTCACGCACCGTGGAAGCGTAAAGGGTTCTGGCTTTGAGTTCCTCGGGTTCCAGCAATTGCTGGAACAGCATGACCGGATAAATCGGCGTCCCCAGTTTGCGGGAGAACATCTCCACGCTTTGCTGCAGGGCGTGTACTTGCGGCATCATGTTCAGTTCGCCAATCAAAAGGGTTCTGGGGTTGTGCAGAATCACTCCGCTGGGTTCGAGGTGCACCAGAGCGAAAATGCCGTGCAGGGAAATCAAAAAGGTGACATCACTGAAGTGGCCCATCTGGATGTTTTCGCGGATCAACCAGTGGTCTGGCAGGGCATACAGGGTGTTTTCCAGTTTGGACCGTCTGGGCAGCAGGTTGGCAGGAAGGGCTGGACGTTCGGCTTTGAGTGTGCGAGCCAGGGTCATGGTGTTCCTCCATACGACAACTGAGGTGGGGCTGCCTCAGGGGGTTCTCATGAAATCCAAAATAGCACATTCTTTCAGATGAATAAACAAAAAATTCTTGAGTACAGGAAATCCCTTATCAAAACAAGGTCGAACAGAAAGGAATTTTCCGACTCAAAGGCAGAAAAATTTGATTCTGAAAAAATATTTAGGTTTATATTACAGAAAGATTACAGGGTGTGATCCTGCACCCGAAATGGTGATTGATTTGACCGGATTTTGACTGTTCTCAGGGTATTTTGTCCTAGAATGGAAGAACCTCGCAGGACGGAGGGGCTGAAAATCGCCTGAACTTCAGGCAGGTTTCGAAAGTGAGGGATATGAACCAGAACACCAAGTTCCGCATCCAGATTGAAGACGGTCAGGTTCAGAAAGTCACCCCCGCAAACACCGAACTTGCGGTGGCGTTCTCCAGTCCCAGACAGAAAATCCTCGACGAAATGGATCAGGGCATCCGCGCAGATCTGGCCCCTTATCCCAAGGCCCTCAAGGCCTATGACATGCTGATTCAGGATCCAGAGGCCCTCGGTCACTGGGACATGAGCAACTACATCACCATGCGCAAGCTGGGTTACAACGACCACGGGCGTGTGCACGCTTGGATGACCGGAGCAGCTTCTCTGGCCATTCTGGAATTGCTGCTGCAAGAAGGGGTCAAACCCGATTTTGTGGAAAGTGGATTTGGAGATGTCGATGATGCCAACCTGATCGTGATCCTCGGGACCATGCTCCACGACATTGGCAACGAGGTGCACCGCGAGCAGCACGAACAGTATGGAGTCATGCTGGCCATGCCCATTCTGGACCGCATCCTCCCCGAGATCTACGAGGATGTGTACAAACGCACCAAAGTCAGGGGGTTCATCCTGCACTGCATCAATTGCCATGACATCAACCCGGCTCCCCTCACCATTGAAGGGGGCATCACAGCGGTTGCAGATGGCACCGACATCACCAAAGGCCGGGGTCGCAAAGCCTTCATGCTGGGCAGTGTGGACATCCACAGCCTCAGTGCTCTGGCCGTGGACGAAGTGAAAATCGTGAAGGGCAAAGAGACCCCCATCGAAATTCGGGCCATTTACAACAATCCGGCCGGAATTTTCCAGCTTGAGGAGGTGCTGGCTCCCAAAGTGATCCGCACCCCCCTCAGCAAGTATGTGACCATTACAGCGGTGCACTCCAACACCGAAGACAAGTTGCTTCGCAGGGTGCGCTTGCATGGTGCCCAGTTTGTGCTTGAAGAAGAAACCTGAACCTCAAGGTTAAAGTTTCATTCAGGAATCCAGAGCCCATGCCTCAGCCCTTTTCATTAAGCTGAGGCATGCGTTTTTTACTTCCCCTGTTTTTGAGTTTCACTTCGATGGCTCTGGCAGCTGACCAGTCCACTCTGGCTTTTTTGGGATTTTCCAAAGATGGCAAATATGCAGCCTACGAGCAGTATGGCGTCCAGGATGGGAGTGGTTTCCCTTACAGCGAAATTGTGGTGCTCAGTGTGCCCCAGAGCAAGACAGTCATCAGCGTCAAAAAAGTGATTCAGACAGAGAGCAGTGGGGTCAAAGAGGCCAGATCACAGGCTGCCAAAGCAGCAGTCCTTGGGCGTTATGGCATCCAGATCAAAAACCTCGGGCGCACGGTTTATGCCAGTCCTTTGGGGAAAAGCATGGTGCAATTTCATGCCAAGTCACGGGCTTACCAGATGGGGATTTTGCCCATCAACTTCAAAAACAGCGATTGCATCAGTCCTTCTGCAAAGGGGGTCAGTGTGCAACTGAACAAAAAAGTGATTTTCAAAGATGCTGTTTTGCCCAAAGACCGTTATTGTGCCCAGAAATATGCCATTCAGCAGGTGCGCATCTGGGACACCAGCAAAAGTTTCATTGCTTTTTTGCGCTATGAGAAAGACGGTTTTGAGGGGCCAGATGTGCGTTACTGGGCGGTCACAGGCATTTTGCCCTGAGTGATTGATGTGCCCACAAGCAGGCAAAACACTTCTCTGGATGGGGTTCAGACTTGAGGCAAGGGGTGCAAACCCTTTGAATGTATGACAAAATAGAGCCAAAGCGCGAAAAAAATGTCATGCATGGAGGCCCCAATGCCCAGAAAAAATGAATGGCTGCAAACCCAGTACCAGAAAGCCATCTCCAAATTCCCGGAACGGCAGTACAATTTCAAGACGCTCTCAGACATTGACCCGGAGCCCCTTTACACTGCAGATGACACGGCAGACTTGAAAGACGAGGACCTCGGTTACCCCGGTGAATACCCTTACACCCGAGGGGTGCAGGCCAGCATGTACCGGGCAAAGCTCTGGACCATGCGCATGTTTGCGGGCTTTGGCAGTGCAGAACAAACCAATGAACGTTTCAAAGCGTTGCTCGGGGCAGGGCAGACCGGCCTTTCCACGGCCTTTGACCTTCCCACCCTGATGGGTTACGACTCAGACCACCCTTTCTCCAGAGGTGAAGTCGGCAAATGTGGGGTGGCGGTGGCCAGCCTTGCAGACATGGAAATCCTGTTTCAGGACATCAACCCTGAAACCGTGACCACCTCCATGACCATCAACAGTCCGGCCAATGCCATCTGGGCCATGTACATTGCCAATGCCCAGAAGCAGGGTCACGACATCACCAAGGTGGGCGGAACCATCCAGAACGACATCCTCAAAGAGTTCATTGCCCAGAAGGAGTTCATTTTCCCCCCAGAGCCCAGTGTCAAACTGGTCATTGACACCTTCGAGTGGGCACCCAGGTACATGCCCAAATGGAACTTCATCAGTGTCTCGGGTTACCACATCCGCGAGGCAGGGTCCACAGCCGTGCAGGAACTGGCTTTCACCCTTGCCGATGGGTTCCATTACGTGGAAAAAGCCCTTGAGCGTGGCCTCGACATCGATGAATTTGCCCCAAGAATCAGCTTTTTCTTCGATGTGCACAACGACTTCTTTGAGGAGATCGCCAAGTTCAGGGCCGCCAGACGCATCTGGGCCAGAGAGATGCGCCACCGTTACGGGGCCAAAAACCCACGCAGTTGGATGCTGCGCACCCACGCACAGACGGCAGGGGTGAGCCTGACCGCCCAGCAACCCCACAACAACATTGCACGTGTGGCCATTCAGGCTCTGGCCGCGGTTTTGGGAGGCACCAACAGCCTGCACACCGATTCTTTTGATGAGGCCCTTGCCCTGCCCACCGAAGAAGCTGCCACCATTGCCCTGAGAACCCAGCAGATCATCGCCTACGAAACAGGCGTGGCTGGAGTGGTGGACCCTCTGGGAGGCAGTTATTACGTGGAGTCCCTGACCCACTCCATCGAACAGCAAGCCATGCAGTACATCCAGCAGATTCGGGATCTGGGTGGGGTGGAGGCAGGCATCGAAATGGGTTATTACGCCAGAGAAATTCAGGAAGCCGCTTACCAGTATCAGAAAGAAGTGGACCGCAAAGAACGCCTGATTGTGGGGGTCAATGCTTTTACAGATGACCGACCCCTCAATGTGCCTATCCAGCTGATTGATCCTGTGGTGGAAAAAATTCAGGCCGAGCGTCTGGCGCGTGTGCGCCGTGAACGTGACCCTTGGCAGGCCCAGCAGGCTCTGGAAGCACTCAGGGATGCGGCCACCATGGGTCTCAACACCATGCCTGCTTTCATTGAATGTGCACATGCCTACTGCACTCTGGGCGAAATGATGGACGTGCTGCGCAAGGTGTATGGAGAATACACAGAACCTGTGACACTTTGAGGAAGTCTGGATCAGGCATTTCCCCGACCTTTTGCTCATCAAAGGTGAGTTTTGCTTTACATCAAATGGGGTATGATTGGGTATCGCTGCCTGTGGGCAGTTCAGACACCAACGGGAGTTGCTTCTATGACCTTCTTCAAACGACTCTTCAAACCCAAACCCGTGGAACCCGATCTGGAAGATCACGACGACCCTGAAGATTCAGCGGCCCCAAGTTTGCCTCAACCCAGACCCACACCCAAGGGTGTAGGGGACATTCTGGGTGAAATGCCCGATGAATGGTTGATCCGCGAAAATGTTACCATTGACCGCATGACCGTGGATTATGTTGCGGTTTCGCCTTATGGGGTGTATTGCATCTTTGAGCCTGCCAAGCGGGGTAAAGTGACGGCCACGCCACGGGGTTTGTACGTCAACAATGAAAAAATCGAGCCCCTGCCCACCGACGTGACGGGTGTGCTCAAACCCCTCCGCAAGTATCTGGGTGTCCCTCTGGAACCCATCATGGTGTTCCGCGACAGTGAAATCATGGGCACTGAGGTTGGAGCCCTGAAAATCTTTTCCCCAGAGCGTCTGAAAACCCATTTGTTGTTCAAAGTCACGCCCGTTCACAACGACACAGAATTGCGTGAAGTGCTCAAACGGATCAATGTGCTTCAGGACGAAGCCAAGAAATGGCGCTACTGACCCCAAAAACCACAGAAATGCAACAGCAGTTTTACCCAAAAAGAGCGGAAGCGTAGAATTTGCGTTTCCGCTCTGGTCTGTACAGGTCGGGATTCAGATCTGATTTCTGGACTTGGTCCAGAGAACACCACCTTACACACCACACACAAATGTGTTACAATCCAGTAACAAGATCTTAAAGATTCCTTGCATTCACCGGAGGTTTGCATGCTGCTGTTCCGTCGCAATCAGAAGAAAACTCCCACTCAGGCTGCCCCTGCCCGTCCTGCTCGCCTGGGAGATGCGATTTTCTCCCTGAATGACGACTGGTACATCCGTGAAGACATCGGTCTGGACCACCACAACATTGATTTCGCTGTGGTGTCCCGCTTTGGCCTCTTCACCATCTTCCAGCAAAGCGCCACCGGAACCGTCACGGCCAGTGGCAACAGCATCATGATCAACGGCAACGCCCACGACTACATCGTGAAAACCATCAAGATGTGCAATGCCATGATTGAATCGCAGGTCAAAGCCCGCGCCATTCCCATTGCCATTTTCAGTGGCAGCGATGTGCACGGTCTGGAAGCCTCTGGCATCAAACTGCTCACTCCGGACCAGTTGCTGCCTTACCTGACTTCCCACGACATGGGCACCCTGTCTCCCAAGCAAATCGCTGACATCAGCAGGGGTTTGCGTTCTCTGGAGGCCAGCAAGCCTGCAGTCAAAGTCAACCGTTCTCCGGTGGCTCTGGCCCAGTAAGCCGAAAAACATCAGTCCCCCGAACTCGGGGGACTTTTTTTTGATCTATCAATGTATAACAAATTGCATAGAGATTTCAATCGGGAATTTCCTGTAACAAGCTGAGTTGTAAAAAAGACATTTAGACAACAGATGCTTTTCGGCAAATCATTCGAACAGATCGGAGTTCTTGGGATACAATTACATAAAAATTTCAAGTGTCATCTATATCAGAATGAAAAAATTTTTACAATACCTATGCAATGTGGGCATAAATATGCAAAAATGGAGTGTGAGATGTGTGCCATGACGTGCACCCATCTGGAGGTGGAGCATGACCATTGCCCGAGTGCCCAGTACATACACCAGTTCCGTGCCTCTTGCCTCGCCTTTCAAATCTGTTCGACAAGAAGAGCACATTTACACGCTCTCAGACGAATGGTTCATCCGTGAAGATGTGGTGGCCCACCGTCACCAGATTGAGCATGTGCTGGTGTCCAATCGAGGGGTCTTTGCCCTGTTTTCTCAAAAACGCAGTGGTGCTTTGCAGCAAAACGGAGAACAGTTTTTTGTGGGTGGGGAAAGGCAAGACCACGCCATTCAGCAGGCATGGCACGTCAGTCAGGCCCTCGAAGCTCTGGTGGGAACCCGGGTTTATCCTGTGCTGGTGTACCCTGAGCTTTCCAACCCATCCACAGAGGCTGTTTCTGCGGTCGGCAGACGGGGTTACACCGCTGAAGCAGCAGAAGCACCTGTGCAAAGCCACTGGAAGATTCAGGGCACTCTGGTGACCAGTTGGGAGCATCTGCCTCAAGCCCTCGAAAAAGTTTGGTCCAAAGCTTTCCAGTGGAAAGACGTGTGTTTGCTGGCCCGCAAAGTGCGCCTCTTGAACCGCTGAAGTTCGCAGTCCAGCTTGCAAATTGAAACGGATCCTTTGTGGATCGTGTGTTTTGCTGCTGCAAGGCGCCCTGTCCTGATGACAGACTGACCCCAGAGAGGAGTTTTATGCCGCAAGCAAACGAAAATTATCCCAAAGGTTATGTGGTGGCTGTGGTTCGACGTGAGCAACTGGAGGGTGCCCGTCAGGATTTGCATCAGGCCGGTTTTGCAGATGTGATTGTGCACACCAGTCAAGACGATCCCCTTAAGGACCAGCTGACCGCCAACTTGAATTCTTTTGGCGACGAAAGTGTGATTTTGCAAGAACACCAGAAAGCCTGGGAAGAGGGTGCAGCCACTGTGGGCATTCATGCTGCCGACAGTGAGCAGAAGCAACGCATCCGTGAAATCCTGCAGGCGCACGATGGCTTGCAAATGATGTATTTCGGTACACTGGTTGTCGAAGAGCTTTAAATTTCATGTCGAAAAAGTTCCCTCTGGATTGCACAGGGGGAACTTTTGTTTCACTCAAGACATATCCAAATCAAGGAGTCCCCATGTCTCAAGAAAACGAACATCCTGTTGCTGACCCCATCGGCCCTGAAAATGACACTCCAGAAACCACAGAAACCAGCATGGAGGTCATGCTGTACGAGCAATCCCAGCAGGCCCGAGCCTATCACCTGAAAGCCCAGTCCGACATTGAACGCTGGCGTCAGGCCAAGCCTTCTGCTCTGGAACAAACCGGCAAGAAAACCGCCCTGTTGATCGAAAAGAGCCTTGGCACGGTGGGCAAGTACATTCCCGAGTCCATGACAGACCGGGTCACCCGTGCCATCGAACAGGCTCTGGACAGCACGGCAACACTGGCAGACCGTCTGCTGGACGAAGAAAAAATTGAAAAAAGCGTTGCGGATACCCGCAAAAACATCCCTTGCGAACTGCAAGCCAGAGACACCGTGGCCCGCAAGATCATTCTGGAAAACCTCAGCATGGGAACGGCTTCTGGCGCAGCCGCAGGTGCAGGAGGCTGGACCACCATTCTTCTGGACATTCCCATCCTGATCACCGTGACCCAGAGGGTGATCCGTCAGGTGGCTGCAGCATACGGTTACCGCATCGACACCCCGGAAGAAGAAGCCATCGCCCGTGGAATTCTGGGCTCTGCGTCTGCGCTGGATGTGGGCCAGAGGGAAAAATTCATGTTCAGCATGCAGGCGGTAACCCGTGTCTTGCAGCAGGGTGGAGGTCTGGACAAAGTCATCGCAGTGATGCTTCCGGCAACCCTTGAAAAGCTTGGTGTGCGAGAGATTGCCAAAAGCCTGGGCATCAACTTGACCCAGCGCAAAGCCCTGCAACTGGTTCCTCTGGTGGGTGCAGCGGTGGGAGCAACCATGAATGCCCTCACCATCAAAGACACGGCCACCGCAGCCTTCATGGTGTACCGAAAACGCTGGCTTGAAGAACACACAGACCTCTATGCCTCAGAACAAGTGCCCATGGACCTTGAAATGCTGGAAACAAAACCCACAGAATCCCCCTCTGATCCTTGAACAGAACCCTGAGCAAGAGCACGAAAACAGTCTTGTTTTCGTGCTTTTTGTTGCACAAAACATTTGAAACCGTTCAAAAGCTTCACTTTGCTCCATGATGTGATGTTCGTCAATGGATGGAAGAAACAAAAGTGTTAACCTGCAAATGAAGTGTGCATGAGTTGAACCCCATTTGGCTGGATGTGGGCTGAAGGTGCACATCTCATTTGCATTTCTGCGGCTGCTGGTTTTGCAGCGTTTTCAAACCAGCTCCCTTTTGGTGCTCTCTGGAGGCCAATCATGCTGGAATCATCGTTCAGGTTCTAGATTGTTCAAAGCCAAGTGCAGGTGTTTCACACTTTGCATTTCAGCGTTTCAACCTGAGCCCATTTTCTGGAGGAACCATGAGACATTCCATCTTCAAGTACAGTTTCAATGCCCTTGTTCTCGGTGTGCTGTTGACAGCATGTGGCGGCGGATCCACCACACCCACCACGGCCACCATTGAAGGACAGGTGGGGTTTTTGAACCAGAGCAACAAGCAGGCATCCCCTTCTGCCCATGGGGTCAAATCCACCCTGTTTGGACAAACCATCAGTCCGGATGTGATTCCCGGCAAAGTGCTGGTGAAGTACCGCCAGAACAGCAGTTTCAGCAAACAGGGTGTTGTGCAGGTCGCGGGCAAAACCCTCAAGTGGCAGCGGACCCTGGGCAACACAGGCATGCAACTCATGTCGGTGGATTCCGCCTCTCCAGCGGAAACCCTGCAGGTCGTGGAGGCCCTCAAAGCCAGACCAGAGGTGGAGTTCGCCCAGCCAGACTACATGATGTACCCCATGGCAACCCCCAATGATCCTTTTTTTGCAGAGCAATGGCACTACCAGAACATCAACCTGCCAGCAGCATGGGACATCACCAAAGGCAGCAATGTCACGGTGGCTGTGCTGGACACGGGGATCATTGGAAAACACCCTGATTTTGCAGGGAAGTTGTTGCCGGGCTACGATTTTGTCACCCTGACCGCCAACACCCCCACTGGAGATGGCAATTCCCGTGACAGCGATCCAGAAGACAATGGCACCATCGAAACCACCTCCTTCCACGGGTCGCATGTGGCTGGAACCATTGCTGCAGCCACCAACAATGGTGTGGGGGTGGCAGGGGTGTCATGGGGAGCCAAAATCCTTCCTGTGCGTGTGCTGGGTCTGGAAGGTGGCAGCCTGTCAGACATCATTGATGGTTTGCTCTGGGCCGGTGGAGAAAAAGTGAATGGGGTTCCTGACAACGCCAACCCTGCACAGGTCATCAACATGAGCCTGGGAGGCATGGCAAGTTGTGCAGACCTGCCTGCCTATCAGGCGGTTTTTGACCTCCTCAAAGACAAAGGCATCATTGTGGTGGTGGCTGCAGGAAATTCCAACATGGATGCCAGCCAGTTCAGCCCGGCCAGTTGTGGAAATGTGATCACTGTGGGTTCCACGGGTCTTGAAAACGACCGTTCCAGCTTCTCCAATTACGGTGCTCGCATCGATGTCATGGCCCCCGGTGGGGAAATGGCTGAAGACCTGGACAACAATGGAGACCCTGATGGCGTGCTGAGCATCAGCCGTCAGAACGGAGGGGCCTTCAATTACATGTATTTGCAAGGAACCAGCATGGCAGCACCCCACGTGGCTGGTGTGGTGGCCTTGCTCAAGAGTGTCAAACCTGACCTGAATTATGCTTCCGCGTTGCAAATCCTGCAGAACACTGCAACCCCCCTGACCAACGCCCAGTGCCGAATTGTGGGTGCTTGCGGAGCAGGTCTGATCAATGCACTGTCTGCAGTGCAAGCTGCCCAGACCAACCCCACCCCCGATTTCAATCTGGTGCTGGATGAACCTGTGGTCACCCTGGAAGCCGGCCAGAGCACCTCTGCCAGCATGCACCTGAGCCTGACCGGTGGGTTCAATGAAGCTGTAGGCATCGCTCTGGAAAATGTTGATCCCAAATTGCAGGCCAAGGTGGTCAACCTTGGGAACAACAATTACCGCATCGATGTGACGGCTCTGGCGAACTCCAATGGCAATTACACCATTGCTGTGACGGCCACCTCTGGAAACAAAGTCAGAACCGATTTCCTGACGGTGCAGGTCAAACCCAGTGCCCTGAATGCCCTGGGAACCTATGTGATTGCCTGTGCACTCACCAGCGATCCCAACAACATCTGTGATGACAACGCCAGTGAGGCCTTACAGGTGAAGAATCCTGTGGCAGCGGTCAATTATGGACTCAAGGTCAGCATGGCTTTTGACTATGTGTTGATGGCCTGGTTGGACAAAAACCAGAACGATGACCTGGACAATGGTGATTACTGGGCTTTCTACACCGAAAATGGCGTGCTGGTCTCTGTGGCTCCTGGAAGCAAAGGTGTGGATTTGCCGCTGGAACTCTATCAGGACATCGGTGCAGCCAATTTGAAACCGGCATCCCTGTCCACCCTCAAACAGATTGTCAAAGAAATGACCCAATGAAGCTGTTTTGATTTCATGTTTGAGCATCACAGCAACAAGAGAACCCCGAGCACGCTCGGGGTTCTCTTTGACTTCAAAACTCAGGGAATCAGTTTGATGGGGTTGGTGTAGGTGACCTGACGTGGATCGTCAGAGAGGATGGTGTTTCCAGCAAATGCAGGGGTGGAGAATTCAGAGGGGAGAATGTCACCTGCACCCCATCCACCACCAAAGATGCCTGCATACACATTGACGGCAGCGGGTTTGCTTGCCAGACCCAGCGCACTCCATGGAATGGCCAGTTCGGTGGTGTTTCCATCGGCAGAAGTGCCTTTGGCCTGATCAAAATTGCTGCTGGGGCTGACCTGGGTGCCATTGTTGTGGATCCAGAACTGGGGATTGTCGTTCTGGTATTGCCCAATGAAAGCGTCAATCCCCTGTGCAAAGGTGGCTTTGACAGACCATCCACTGAGGCCTTCGGCGTTCAGGAACCCACCATCTTTGACATCGATGTGAACCAGAGCAGAGTTGCCCGATGCCGTGTAGGTGTATGCCAGATAGAGGTAGTTGTCGTCGCTGTCCAGACGCAAGGACTTGAACAGGTTGCCCTCGCCCCACTTGGTGTCATAGCCACCTGTACGGTTGGTGACCACCGTTTTGGGTGATTTCCAGTCTGCCAAATTGCCGTCCAGGGTGTACTTCAGAGGCGCACTGACCACCAGATCAAAGTTCACATCGGTGCTGCCAGCGGTGGCTTCTTTGGTCTGGGAACGGTAACCGACTTTCTGGGCAGTGACATTGGTTTTGGTGTCTTTGGGGACAGGCAGGTGATACGTCCCATCGGCATAGGTGAAAGCAAAGTAGTAATTGGGGTCCAGAGCGGCTTCCAGCAAAATGTCTTTCAGGGCAGAAGGACCAGAGGTCACCTTGCCAGAGATGAAGCTGTCAGGCTCTGGAACCGTGATGAAGTTGTAGACACCAGACACGGTTTCGGTGGGCTCATCCGGGGTGATTTCACGGTTGGCAAATCCCGTGCCTTCGTAGCCGCTGTTCTTGGCTGCAGGTGAAGCGTTGCCAAATTTGAATTCGGTTTTCTTGAAGATGGGGAGTTCCACCACACCGGTGTAGAAGCCCTTCTGACCGTCCACAGGGTTGAGGGGGGTACGGACTTCACCGTTGGCAAAGGTGCGCACCTGAATTTGTGCATCACCCTGAGAACGCGCATCCACTGTGAAGGTGACTTTGGCTTTGGCATTCGGCAAGGCCGTGGTGGTGGGTCCATTGGTGGCTTCCCGTCCATCTTTGCCCACACTGATCAGCTTGAAGGTGTAGGTTTTGGCAGGGTCCAGACCTTCAACCATCAAACTGCCCTGATTGGCTGGAGCTGGCTCGGCGTTGTACATTTTGAAATCTTTGCCGTTGGTGCTGGTGTAAACGCGGTATCCACCCACACGGTCACTGACCACAGGGGTCCAGGTCAATTTCACGGCTCCAAATCCTGTCACCTTGTCCAGAGCTGCTGGGCTCGGGAGGGTGCTGTCTGTGCCGGGAACCGTACCACCTTTGGCGGTCAGGATGAGCACGCTGCGTTTGGCGATGGTGCCGGTCAGGTTGCCATCGGCATCCAAAACGATGGCGTGGGGTTGGCCTGTGAGCTCAGCCAGAAGGCTGCCTTTTGCAAAAGTGCCGAGCAGTTGCACTTTGCCTGCAGCCAGAGCATTCAGGTTCAGGTCGGTGTTGCTGTTGTTGACCAGCACCACCACAGGATCTGAGCCTTCGAGGGTGCGGCGGTAGGCCAGCAGGGGTTGTCCTCCGTTGGTGGCCGGGCGGGACAGGATGTCCTGTTTGCCAAAGGTCAGGGCTTTGCTGGCCTTGCGGGCATCGCTGAGGGCTTTGATGCGCTCATCGAGGGTGCTGGAATCCAGTTTGCTGAAGTCCATGTCTTCACGGTTGGATTCGCCTTTGATGTTGTTGTAAGGGTCCCCTTTGCCGGGCATGGCAATTTCGGTGCCGTAATACACACTGGGGGTGCCACGGGAAGAGAAAATCAGGCTGAGGGCCATGTCCAGACGTTCTCTGGCTTCGGCTTCCCCGACACCCCTTTCAAGGGCTTCGCTCATGAAGCGTTTGACATCGTGGTTGTCGATCAAGGTGACCAGTTTGCTGGGATCGTTGTAAGCACTGTCCTGATCAAAAATGCTGGCAATTCCATTCAGATTTCCGTTGGCGCTGCTCAGGTGGTCTTTGATGGCAAATTGCAGGGGGAAGTCAAACAGGGCAGGGCTTCCCAGATCGTTGATGAATTTCTTGTTGAAGTTGATGTCGCCAGAGAGCACTTCTCCGACGGTCCAGACTTTGCTGGGATCTCCTGCACCCCCTTTGGCAAAGAACTGTTTCCAGTAGTTGTCTTCCACATGTTTCATGGTGTCCATGCGGATGCCGTCGATGCCGACCTCTTTGACCCAGTAGGACACCGAGTCGTTCAGGAATTTCGTGACTTCCGGAATGCTTTGTTTGAAATCTGGAAGGCCAGCAAGAGTGCAGTCCACATCGCAGCCTTCGCCTGTGTTGAACCACTCAGGTTTGTCTTTGGACAGTTTGGCTTCGTAGCCCAGATGGTTGACCACCATGTCCTGCACAATTTTCAGACCATTGTCGTGGGCAATCTTGACCAGTTCTTTCAGGTCGGCCAAAGTGCCGAAGTGGGGGTCCACTTTGAAGAAGTCCTCAGCCCAGTAACCTGCATATCCTGCGTGGAAATTGCCTTTGTTGGGACCATCACCTGCCACCACAGCGGGCACTTGAAGGTAAACCGGGGAAATCCAGATGGCGGTCACCCCGAGTTTCTGGAAGTAGCCTTCTTTGATTTTCTGGGTGATGCCTTTGAGGTCCCCTCCGTGCCAGACGGTGGGGATGTTCTTGTCGGCTTTGTCTTCAGGCTTGCTGGTGCCGCCATTGTCGTTGCTGACATCCCCGTTGGCAAAGCGGTCTGTGAGGGCGAAATAGAGCACCTCTTTGTTCCAGGGGTTCAGGGTGGGTTCGGGTTGGGGTTTGGGTGGTGCGGCAAACAGACCGCAGCTGGCCAGAGCGAGCGAGAGGCTGAGTCCCAAAAGTGCATGACTGATCTGAGACCGTTTCCGGTCTCCCATACTGGGTTGTTTCATATGGAAACGCTACCAAAACAAAAAAGTTTTGCCTTTGATAGTTTTGAACATGGCTATACAAGTTCTGTTCCAGTCACTTAAAATCAATCAACAAAGCCAAGTCGCAAAGCCAAAAACTTTCTTTGTTGTGGTAAAAGACAAACCGGCCCTTTTGGGGCCGGTGTTGTTCAGCAAGCCAAAAACTTCAGACCAATTGGGCAGAGACTTCTTGCAGAATGCCCTGTTGAAGGTGCTGCATTTCTTCAGCGACCTGCTGGCGTTCTGCACCGAGTTCAGATTTCAGATCTGCATCGTACTTGAGGTTCATGTCCACGGTCAGCAGAAAAGCCTGCCCTGCGCCATGGAGCACTGCCACTCCTGCCCCCACATCGCTGATGATGCTGGAATGGGCCAGAGGCACAGCCCTTTCAGCAATGTTCAGGGCCTGCACCACATCTCTGGCAGCTGCCAGAGGGGTCAAGGCAGCATTGCGTGTGGCCTCTTTGACCGCCACTTTGCGCTCTTCAGAGCCTTTGGGGAGTTTCAAAGCCTCCATGTAACGTTCGAAGGCAGCGACATCCCGATCTGCATGGGTTTTCAGGACGGTCAGGCGTTCTCTGGCTTCCAGCAAGAGGGCATCGATGCCCACCACATCGGCATTCTTTTTCGGTCTGGAGATTTCCAGAGCCATGATCACGAGTCCCAGACCAAAAGCAGCCGTCAGGCCAGCCACCGATCCACCGCCGGGGGTGGGGGCATCGCTGGCGGTCTGGTTCAGCAGGTCTTCGATGTTCTCATTCCACAGGGTCATGGGCACCTCCGTTTTCTTCTGCTTGAAGTTCCAGAGCCCGCACGAAATTCTGGAAAATCAGGGCACTGGTGACCACCCCAACCCCGCCCGGCACCGGAGAATACGCCTTCAGCATCGGGTAGATCTCTGGGTCAGCGTCGCCTTTCAGGCCATCGTTGATCACGTTGATGCCTGCATCAATCACGATCTGGCCTTCGGTGATGGCGGCTTTTTTCAGGAGGCCATGCTTGCCCACACAGACGAAAACCACCTCGCAGTCCTTCAAAGTTTCACGGACATCCCGGGTGTGTTCTGTCACCACAGTGACGGTTGCCCCACGGTTGATCAGCATGCTGATGAGGGGACGGCCCACGGTGCGACCCGGCCCAATCACCGCCACCCGTTTTCCGATCAAAGGCCCCTGCGTTTCTGCAAGCAGAATGCAGGCGTGCGGGGTGGGTGCCAGAATGGCATCCTTTTCACGCCCCGTCGCAATCAAAGACAGGTTGGCAGGGGAGAGGCCCTCCACATCTTTGTGTGCAGCAATTTTGGCCAGAGCCTTCTCGGGGTCCAGATGGGGGGCCAGAGGAAACTCCAGCATCACCCCCTGAAATTCTGCGCTGTCTGACAGGCGATGCAGGGTGTTTTCCAGCACCTGCTGGGACACTTCGGCACCCAGATCAAAAACCGTCAGGGCAATTCCGAGGCTTTCAGCAGTCCGTTTTTTGCTTTGCACGTACACCAGACTGGCCGGGTCTGCGGAGGCCAGCACCACCGCCATGCGCGGTGAGATGCCAGCCCCATTCCAGCGGGCGATTTCCAGTTTGACATTGTACTTGATGTCTCTGGCGGAGTCTTTTCCGTAAATCGGTTGCATAATCCCTTAGTGTCTGAAGTGGCGCACACCGGTGAAGATCATGGCGATGCCCAGTTCATTGGCGGCTTTGATGCTGTCCTCGTCCCGGACGGATCCGCCGGGTTGGATGATGGCGGTGATGCCAGCAGCAGCAGCGGTGCGCACCACATCGTCAAAGGGGAAGAAGGCATCCGAAGCCAGCACACTCCCATGAGCGTGCTCCTTGGCATGCTCGATGGCCTGCTCGGTGGCCCAGATGCGGTTCACCTGACCCACTCCGATGCCAGTGGTGCGTCCATCCTTGCCAATCACAATGGCATTGGATTTGACGTGTTTCACCACACGCCATGTGAACAGGAGGTCTCTCAGTTCCTGCTCGGTGGGTGCACGTTCGGTGACCACGGTCTGCTCGATGCCTTCCAAGCCCAGAGTGTCGGCTTCCTGAACCACAAAGCCCCCATTGATGCGCTTGTAATCCAGAGTGGGTTTGGGTGCATCGGCGACTTTCATCAGGCGCAGGTTTTTCTTTTTGCTGAGGATTTCAAAGGCCTCTGGGGTGTACTCGGGGGCAAGGATCACCTCAAGGAACACGTCTTTGAGTGCGCGGGCGGTGTCAGCATCCAGAGGACGGTTCACAGCCACAATGCCACCGAAAATGCTCACAGGATCGGCCTCGTAAGCCCGTTGCCATGCCTCGGCAAGGGTGTCTCCGGTGCCCACAGCGCAGGGGTTGGCATGTTTCACACCGACCACGGTGGGTTCATCGAACTCGGTGACCAGATTCCAGCAGGCTTCTGCATCGGTGTAGTTGTTGAAGCTCATGGCCTTGCCGTGCAGGACTTCTGCGTCCAGAACTGCACCTTTTTGGCTGCCTTCGCGGTACAGGGCGGCTTTCTGGTGGGGGTTTTCACCATAACGCAGTTCCATGGTGCGGCTCAGTTCCACGGTTTTCTGCTCGGGCAGACCTGTGGAAGGGGCCAGATAATTGGCAATGGCCGTGTCGTAAGCAGCCGTGTGGGCAAAAGCCTTCTGGGCGAGGTACTTGCGGTACTCGGAGGTCACATTCCCGAGGTTGCCCAGAATCTCGGAGTAATCGGAAGGGTCCACAACAATCAGGACCGATTCATGGTTTTTGGCACTGGCACGGATCATGGCAGGACCACCAATGTCGATGTTCTCGATGGCGTCCTGAAAAGTCACATCGGGCTTGGCAATGGTTTCGCGGAAGGGGTACAGGTTCACACACACCAGATCGATGGGGGTGATGTTCTGCTCCTGCAGTTGGGCCAGATGCTCAGGGGTCCGGCGGGCCAGAATGCCACCGTGCACCGCAGGGTGCAACGTCTTGACCCGGCCTTCCAGAATCTCTGGAAAGGAGGTGATTTCGGTGACGTAACGGACCGCTACGCCTGCATCTTTGAGGGTCTTGAAGGTTCCACCAGTGGAAATGATCTCAAAACCTTTGTCCACGAGACCTTTTGCAAAGTCCACGATGCCACTTTTGTTGCTGACAGACAGAATTGCGCGCACGAAAAGCCCTCCTTGGGGGTTCAGCTTCTGTGCCCAGGCGTGCGGCAATGTTTCCTGTTGCGGCTTCCCCGTGGTACTCCACGCTGCGCCAGTCACCGCAACAAACCAAACCATTTTAACAGAATTGGAGGGGCCGTCAAAACCCCTGCAGGCCCAGAGGGTGCAACTGCTCTGGTGTCACTTGCATGGCTGCGCCCGTTTTGCTGGCTTCCTGAATCATTTCTTCCATTCCTGCTGCGACTGCCGAAGGGCCTGCACCTGTGGCTTCAGGATCTCCCATGTTGGTGGCTGCAATGAAAATGCTTTGTGCAGCAGGGAGCACAATGGCAGAAGCATAATTGAGGGTGTTGCTGCCATCGTGCAAAAACACCAGGTTGCCTTTGGCATCGTTGGTGACCATCCAGCCATATCCATAACCCACATTGACGTTCGGACCGATGTTTTGCACATGGCGGGTGTGCAGCAACTTGAAGGTTTCGGACTTCAGAATCCCATTTTTGCCGTTTTCGCCGTTCATGTGGGCTTGCAGATAACGGCTCAGGTCAGGCAGACTGCACCTCACATTGTCTGCGCCATTGATCACCTCTGGGTTTCCTGCAATCACATGTCCATTGGCTTTGGAGGGATACTCGGGTGAAATGGGGACAGGCTGGCCATTCTGTTCGGTGTGTGGCCAGGGTTGGCTGATCGTTTTGGTGTCCCAGACAAAGCCCACACTGCAAGTTTTCATCTGAAGGGGTTTGAAAATGTGCTGTTCGAGCAGAGATTCGTAGCTTTTTTTGCCCACTTGCTCCGCGATCATGGCCAGCAACGCATAGCCCACATTGGAATACTCAAACGGCGGAACCACGTTGATGCTCTGGGCAGAGGTTTTCGCTTTCAGCCCGTGCAAGAGGGTGGCCTTCAGAAAACTGGCTTTGCGTTGTGCCAGAGGGATGCTGGCATCCAACCAATCTTCTTGCATCTCCAGATTGGGCACCAACCCCGAGCGGTGAATCAACAACTGGTGCACAGTCACGTTTTCCAGTGCAGGCAGCATTGTTTCTTCAGGAAACAGGTCTTTCAGGGTGCTCTGGAAGCTGAGTTTTTTCTGTTCCACCAGAGAAGCAATCAGGGTGGCCGTGAAAGACTTGGAAATGGACCCGAGGTGATGCACATCTTGCAAGGTGACTTTCTCTGGCGCACCGTATTTGCGGACCCCGGTCACCGTTTGCGAAAGCACCTTCTGGTCAGAGGCCATCAAAAGGCTGAGGGAAGGCACATTGAATTTTTGACGGATGTTTTCAGTTCGGGTTTCCAGGGTGACATCCGGATTTGGATTGGGGGTGCTGGAGGTGGTCTGGCATCCAACAAGCAGCAATGCAGGCAGCAAATAACGTTTCATGCCTTCAGCGTAACCAGCCTTGATGAGAAATGCGTCATAAATGTAATGCCATTGCAATGGGTGATGTGCAGGAAGCAGTCTGATCGTTTTTGACTTGAATCTGGCCCAGGGTAAGCGCAAAGTCTGACTTTTGGCATGTCACTTGAAAAAGCGTTCAGCGATCAGCCCTCAGCTTTCAGCAAAAAGCTCACCAAAAGGCTTTTGCAAACAGCAAAACAAAAAGCCACAAACGGAAAGCCACTTAGACTTTCCGTTCAAAAGGCAGCCAGAAAACTGTCCTGATTGCTGACGGCTGATCGCTGACGGCTGATGGCTCTTGGTGTTGGCATGGCCTGACA